>NZ_JBPCPN010000048.1:0-58067 GCF_050999135.1 Candidatus Dormiibacter sp.
GTCGATGCGCGACAACGAGCTCGGGGCCGCGTTCGCCGACGTCTGGTGCGCTATCCCGAAGGTCGTCTTCAGCCGCACGCTCGACAGCGTTCAGGGCAACGCCCGGCTCGCCGAGGCGTCGGTGGCCGAGGAGGCCGCTGCGGCGCTCGACGCGACCGACAAGGACGTCTCGATCGGCGGCGCCGGCCTGGCCGCGGCAGCGATCGAGCTTGGCCTCGTCGACGAGCTGCGCATGTTCCGCAATCCGGTCGTCGTCGGTGGCGGCACGCCCTTCCTGCCGCCGGTCACCGACGACGTTCGGCTAGACCTGGTCGAGACCAGGACGTTCGGCTCGCGCGTGATCTACGAGCGCTACAGGCGCGCCCGCGATGAGTCGGACTGACACCGCCGTCCCGAGTCATCAGCGCCTCGCCGGACCCGTCAGTAGTGGCGGCGGTTGCGGAGTGATACTGGACAGTCGTGCCCGAAGCCCATTTCCGGCTGCTCTTTGTGGCCGACGTCTACGGCCGTGCCGGCCGCGAGACACTGGCCGATCTGCTGCCACAGGTGAAGGCCGAATTCAAGCCGGACCTGACAGTGGTCAACGGCGAGAACGCTGCGGCTGGCCACGGCCTCACTGGCAAACTCGCCCAAGAACTCCGCCAGGCCGGCGCCGATGTGCTCACGACAGGCAATCACGTCTGGGATCAGAAGACTTTCTTGGCCGAAATAGAGGACGAGCCCAACCTGCTGCGGCCCTACAACTATCCACCCGGGGCGCCGGGGATCGGCTGCCTGGTGATCGAGGCAGCCGGCCTGAAGGTGCTGGTCATGAACCTGCAGGGCCGGATCTTCATGCCGCCACTGGACGATCCCTTCCGCGCCGCTGACGAGATCTTGGCAGCCCATCCCGACGTGGATGCCATCTTCTGCGACTTCCACGCCGAGGCAACCTCGGAGAAGCAGGCTTTCGGCTGGCACCTGGACGGCCGGGTGAGCGCTGTCGTCGGCACTCACACTCATGTGCCGACCGCTGACCATCGCGTTCTGCCCGGCGGCACCGCCTACGTGACTGACGTCGGCATGGTCGGACCCCGCGACTCAGTGATCGGAGCCGACAAGGAATCCGCTCTCCGCCGCTTCCTCACCGGCCTGCCGCACCGGTTCGAGGCGGCGGATGGAGTTGTGACTTTCAATTCAGTACTGGTTACCATTAGCAGGCTCACGGGCCGCGCCGTGTCCATCCAGCGAATCGATCGAGAACACCTTTGTTAGGGAGCGTTGCAGCAATGACAGGTCAGGGCCGGGCAGAGATCGAGGTGCTCAAAGTCTCGGCCGGCTCCAAGCCGGTCGCCGTCGCCGGCGCGATAGCGGGCGTAATCCGCAGCCAGGGCAAGGTTGAGGTCCAGGCCATCGGCGCCGGGGCCATCAACCAGGCGGTCAAGGCCATAGCCATCTCGCGCGGGTACGTGGCCCCCGGTGGAATCGAGATAGTCTGCATCCCCTCCTTCATCGACATCTCGATCGACGGCGAGGAGCGAACCGGTATCCGCCTCTTGGTGGAGGTGCGTTAGCCCACGGCCCAGATCCCCCTGCCCGTTATCGGCGAGCCGCGAGATCTGTCCCGGCAGGCGGCCGGGCCGGCCAATGCCGGCGCCCGCAGCTTCCACGTCTGGACCATCGGCTGCCAGATGAACCTGGCGGATTCCGAGAGTCTCGCGCGCCGTCTGCTGGCGGCAGGCTACAGTGAAGCCCCCGACCTGGAGCGGGCCGACATAGCCGTGCTCAACACCTGCGTGGTGCGTCAGGCGAGCGAGGAGAAGGTGTACTCGAAGCTCCACGAGCTCCGCAGCTGGAAGAGCCCCGAGCGCACCATCGCTCTCACGGGCTGCCTGGTGGGGAAGGAAGGAAACACCCTCCTATCGCGCTTTCCGCACCTGGATGCGGTGGTGCCGATCGGCGATTACGATCCTTTCCTGCGCGATCTGGAGGCGCGTTACGACTGGGCGCAGGGCGAGCCGCTGCCGGCGGCGGGACGCACCCTGGTCAGCCACTACATCAATGTGATCCAGGGCTGCGATCACAACTGCACGTTCTGCATAGTGCCCAAGGTGCGCGGCCGTGAGGTGCACCGACCGATGGCCCAGGTGGTGAAGGAATGCCGCCAGGCCGTGCAGGAGGGCGCTCGAGAGGTCATCCTGCTGGGCCAGAACGTCGACGACTATCACGACCCGGCGACCGGCGCCGGGCTGGCGGCACTGGTCAGCGCGGTGAGCGAGATCGAGGCACTGCTGCGCGTGCGTTTCATGACCTCGCATCCGCAGGACCTGGAGCCCGAGCTGCTGCGTGTGATGGCCGCCAACCCGAAGGTCGCCCACGAGCTTCAGCTGCCTGTGCAGTCAGGTGACGACTTGATCCTGCGCCGGATGGCGCGTGGCTACCAGATGCGGCATTATCTCGCGATCGTGAACGAGGCGCGTGGCCTGATGCCCGACTTGGGTCTCTATACAGACGTCATCGTCGGCTTTCCAGGCGAAAGCGAGGAGGCGTTTCTCAACACGCGGCGGCTCCTACAGGAAGTCGAGTTCGACGTCGTTCACCTTGCCCAGTACTCGCCCCGACCCGGCACCCACGCCGGCGAGAAGTGGCTCGACGACGTGCCTGCCGAGGAGAAGCGGCGCCGGATCAACGACCTGCTGCAGCTTCAGCGAGAGATCGCTGCCCGCCGCAGTGCGCGTTGGCTAGGTCGCACAGCCGAGGTTCTGATCGAGGGCTCTGACCAGCTTGGCCGGCCCTACGGGCGCAACCGCCAGGGCAAGCGCGTGACGGTTCTGCGCTCCCGGGTACAGCCTGGGGAACTGGTCACCGTCAGCGTCACCGAAGCTACGCCCGGTCATCTGGCCGGCCCACGGGCCTGCTGACCTGAACCGGCCAGGCGGTGAAACGCCGGCCATGCGTCAGTACTGGTCGGCCAAAGCGGCCCACCCCGACGCCATCTTGCTCTTCCGCATGGGTGACTTCTACGAGATCTTCTTCGATGACGCCAAGGAGGCGGCGCCGCTGCTGGGCATCACGCTGACGTCGCGCCCGGCCAAAGACGGCCGCCTGCCCATGTGCGGCGTGCCGCATCACGCCTGGCAGAGCTACGTGGGCCGGCTTCTCAAAGCAGGTAGGAAGGTGGCGATCTGCGACCAGACTGAGCCACCGATGAGCGGCAAGCTGGTGGCGCGCGAGGTGACGCGCGTTCTTACGCCCGGCACGGTGCTGGACGACGTCTACCTCGATCCCTCAAAGTCGAACTGGCTGGTCGCCGCCTGGAGCAGCGGCGATGAGTCAGGCCTGGCCGCCTGCGACGTGTCGACTGGGGAAATGCAGCTCTGCCAGCTGCCCACCACAGGTCTGACAGCTGAGCTGGACCGGCTTCAGGCGGCCGAGCTGCTCAGCCCACCGGACGTGGAGCGCTATCGATTCGATCCGGCGCGCGGCCGCCACCGACTGCGGACGCTGTTGGGCATCCACTTCCTGGCCTCGATCGGGGCCGAGGGCGCCCCGCTGGCAGTGGGCGCGGCAGGCGTCGTGCTGGAGTATCTGGAGCACAACCGGGTGCCCCTCGATCCGCGCAGCCTGCGCATCAGCACGCGCTCGATCGAGTCCAGCATGCAGCTGGACGCGGCCACCCTGCGCAACCTAGAGGTGGGTGCGCTGTTCGAGCTCTGCTGCCGCTGCGTCACCCCTGTCGGCGCCCGGTGCCTGCGCCGCTGGCTCTGGTCGCCGCTGCGCGACCCCGAGGCGATCGAGCTTCGGCTGAGCGCAGTGGCCGAGCTGACCGATGCCGAACGCCTGGAGCTGGCAGCCGCCCTGCGTGGGTTGGGCGACCTGGAGCGGCTGGCGAGTCGGGCGGCGAGCGGGCTGGCCACGCCGCGCGAGCTCGCGCAGCTCTGCCGCGCCTTGGCGACCCTGCCGGCGGCGAAGGTTTGCGCAGGGGCCGGCAGCGCGCTTCTGCTCCGCCAGCTGGCCGCGGACCTGACTGAACAGCCGGAGCTCGTGGCCTTGCTGAGCCGCGCGCTGGTCGACGACCCACCGGCTCAGGTGAGCGCGGCGGGCGCCATCCGGCCCGGCTACGACGCCCAGCTGGACGCCATCGCCTCGGCCTCGGCCTCGGCGCGGGAGTGGCTCGCCGGTCTCGAAGCGGCCGAGCGCGAGCGCACTGGCATCAAGTCGCTCAAGGTCGGCTACAACCGTGTCTTCGGCTATTACCTGGAGGTCAGCCACAGCCAGGCCGCGGGCGTGCCCGAGCATTACATCCGCAAGCAGACCCTGACCGGCGGCGAGCGCTACATAACGCCCGAGCTGAAGGAGCGCGAAGCAGTGGTGCTGAACGCCGACCAGGATCGCGCGGCCCGGGAGCAGGAGATTCTCGCCGAACTCGGCCGGAGAGTCGCCGCTGTAGGCAGGGAGCTGCTGAGCACCGCTGCAGCGATCGGCCAACTCGATGCTCTGGCCAGCCTCGCGGCGACCGCCGCCGACTGTGAGTGGGTGCGACCGCTGATCTCCAGCGGCCGGGAGCTGAACATCAGCGGAGGGCGGCACCCGCTGGTCGAGCGCTCCGTGGGCACCGGCAACTTTGTCGCCAATGACACCCAACTGGAGCCGGAGAGAGGCAACATGGTGGTGCTGACAGGCCCCAATATGGCAGGCAAGTCAACCTACCTGCGCCAGGTGGCGCTGATCGTCCTGCTGGCCCAGTGCGGCAGCTTCGTCCCGGCTCGCTCGGCCCGAATCGGCCTGGTCGATCGCATCTTCACCAGGGTCGGCGCACACGACGACCTGGCGGGCGGCATGTCGACCTTCATGGTCGAGATGACCGAAACGGCGAATATCCTGAACCACGCCACGCCCGCATCCCTCGTGGTGCTGGACGAGGTGGGGAGGGGCACCTCCACCTACGATGGGCTCTCCATCGCCCAGGCTGTGGTCGAGTACCTGCATGACAACCCCCGGCTCAGCTGCCGGACTCTCTTCGCGACCCACTATCACGAGCTCACAACGCTGGCCGAGCGGCTGCCGAGAGTGCGCAACGAGCGGGTGGAGGTTGCGGAAGAAGGGAACCAGGTCAGCTTCCTGCATAAGGTGGTCCCCGGCGGCGCCGACCGTTCGTACGGCATTCATGTAGCGGCGCTGGCAGGCCTGCCGTCACACCTGATCGCCAGGGCCCGGCAGATCCTGGCTGAGCTGGAGAGCCACCGACCACTGGAGCCCGCCGCCCAGCAGCTGGGGCTTGACCTGCAGCCGGGGGAGGCCGAGCTGCGCCGGGAGCTGGCGGCGATCGAGCTGGATCAGCTCAGCCCCTTGGAGGCTCTGCGCAAGCTGTACGAGCTGCGCGGCCTGACATGACCATCCGCCGCCTGCCCCAGCAGGTCGCCGACGCCATCGCAGCCGGTGAGGTGGTGGAGCGCCCGGCGTCAGCCCTGAAGGAGCTGATCGAGAACGCGCTCGATGCCGGGTCGGGCCGGCTCGGCATCGAGGTGCGAGGTGCCGGCCGCACGCTGATCCGGGTGGTGGATGACGGGGCCGGAATCCCCGCCGAAGAGTTGGAGCTTGCCTTCCAGCGGCACGCCACAAGCAAGGTGAGAAGCCTGGCTGACCTGGAGGCCATCTCCAGCCTGGGCTTCCGCGGCGAGGCGCTGGCCAGCCTGGCCGCCGTTGCCGATGTAGAGTGCCGCAGCCGAGGCCGGCGTATCCGGCTGCTGGCCGGCGAAGTGGTGGAGAGTGCGGCAGCGGTGCCAGTGCCGGGAACCGTTCTCGAAGTCCGCGACCTCTTCGCCAACACGCCGGCCCGGCTGCGATTCCTGAAGAGCGACGCGACCGAATTGGCAGCCTGTCTGAAGGTGGTGCAGGCGTATTCGCTGCTCTACCCGGAGGTGCGCTTTGAGTACACCAACGAAGGCCGCGTGGGCTTGAGGACCCTTGGCCGCGGTGACGCGACGGCCGCCGCCGCTGCCGTGCTGGGCACCGCAGTGGCGGCGGAGCTGCTGCCCGTGGAAGGAGAAGGTATCCGCGGCCTGACCTCGCAGCCACGGCTGCACAGGGGCAGCCGTGACAGCCTCCTGCTGGCCGTGAACCGGCGGCCGATAGCCTCCCGGGCTCTCGGCTACGCGGTGGAGGAGTGCTACCTGGGCCAGCTGGAGCGCGGCCGCTACCCGATCGCCGTGTTGGAGCTGACAGTGCCGCCCGGCGAGCTCGACGTCAACGTCCATCCGGCCAAACGCGAGGTGCGCTTTCGAGACGAGCGCGTCGTCTTCGGCCGGCTGCAGCGAGCGATCAGAGCTGCGCTCAACGGCAGCCAGCCTTACCGGATGGCTGAGGCGCTCTCGAGTGCAGGCTCTGCGTGGCGGACGCCGCAGGTGCACAGCGCACCCGCCTTTGCCGGTCTCGAATCAGTCGTGGCGGAGGCCTTCCCGGCCGCGCCGGGGGCCGAGGGTCCGCTCCGGCCGCTGGGCCAGGTGCAGGACGCCTACCTGGTGGCCGAGAGTGGGGAAGGGATAGTGCTGGTGGATCAGCATGCCGCGCATGAGCGGGTGCTCTACAACCGCTTCCTGGCCCAGCTTCGGGCCGGCGCCGGGGCCAGTCAGGCCCTGCTGCTGCCGGAAACCGTGGAGCTGGAGCCCGCCCAGACGGCGGCAGCCAGCGACCATCGCGATTGGCTGGCCGCGCTCGGCTTCGAACTGGAGGAGTTCGGGCCCCAGACGGTGAAGCTGCGGGCCGCGCCCCTGGCGACTCCCGCGGCGCGGGCCCGCGAGGCGCTTTCAGAACTCCTCCAAACACTGGCTCATTCGCTGCCTCAGGCTGCCCTGGCGAATGCGGCAGCCTCGCTCGCCTGCCACTCCGCCGTTCGCTTTGGCGACCGCCTGGAGCCTGTCGAGCAGCGCCGGCTCCTGGAAGAGCTGGAGCAAGCCGAAGAGTCGATCACCTGCCCGCACGGGCGCCCGACGCGGCTCCTGCTCGACTGGTCGCAGCTGAAGCGGCACTTCCGGCGCAATTACTGAGGCGACCGACGAGCCAGTGGAGTTGTGACCTGTCGATCAACGCCACCCCGGCTGTCGTAGCCCCGTGCTAGGCGCAGCTCACCGTTCCCAGCCCTTGAGCCAGCTGACAGTCCCCGTGCTGCTCGGCCCCACAGGCGTAGGCAAGAGCGAGGCAGCCTTCAGGATCGCGCGCGAGCTGGGGGCTGAGATCGTCGTCTGCGACTCGCGCCAGGTGTACGACCGGCTGGACATCGCCACCAACAAGCCGAGCCCCGACAACCTGCGCCGCGTGCCCCACCATCTCGTCGGGGTGGCTGATCCGCGCGAGGTCTTTTCGGTCAAGGACTTCGTGGAGCTGGCCGGAGCCAGGATCGCGGAGGTGGCCGGCCGCGGTCGGGTGCCCATTGTCGAGGGCGGCAGCATGCTCTGGGCCGACGCGCTGACGGACGGCTTTTCGCTCTCGGGCGTGCCACCCGATCCGGCGCTCCGCCGCCGGCTGGAGGGGATGCCGCTCGAGAAGCTGGACGCGTTGCTGCGCCGCCTTGACCCGGAGGCGACTGTCGACCGCCGCAATCCCGTCCGTCTCATCCGAGCGATCGAGGTCCTCGAAGCGGTGGGGCCGCCGCTGGCCCGCACCCGGACCCGCACGCCACCGGTCTGGCGCCCGCTCCGCCTCGGCCTCACAGCGTCCTTGGCGACCATCGATGCCCGGCTCGCAGAGCGCTCGCGCCGGCAGCTGAGGCGCGGCTTGGTCGAGGAGACGCGGGCGGCGCTGGAGGCGGGGGTGCCACCGCAGGCGCCAGTACTGACCGGCATCGGTTACGCCCAGGCGGTCGCGCACCTACAGGGCGAGCTGCCTGAGGCCGAATTGGAGCCGGCAATGAACCTGGCCAACCGGCGCTACGCTCGCCGCCAGCTGCGCTGGCTGCGCAGGGATACCCGCATCCGCTGGTTCCTGGCCGAGTCCGACCCTGTGCCAGGTATTCTGGCCTACTTAAGAGAAACGCTGATTTGATCGAGACTCAAGCCGGCCCGGAACGGGCCTACCTGCTCGGGGTCGTCCTGCCCGGCGAGCGGCTGGAACGAACCCAGGAGCAGATGCTGGAGCTGGAGGAGCTCACCCGCACAGCTGGCGGCGAAGTCATCGCGACTGACGTGCAGAGGCGGCAGCAGGTGGAACCGGCGCTCTTTGTCGGCAGCGGCAAGGTGGCTGAGATCAAGGAGCGCAGAGCCGAGTTGGGCTACGACCTGGTCATCTGCAACGAGGACCTGAGCCCGCGCCAGCAGCGCAACCTGGAGCGGGAGCTGGAGACTCGCGTTGTCGACAGAACCGAGCTCATCCTCGACATCTTCGCTCAGCACGCCCGCACCCGCGAGGGACGCCTGCAGGTGGAGTCGGCACAGCTTCATCACCTGCTGCCGCGCCTGATCGGCGCCTGGGACTACCACCGCCAGGGAGGCGGCATCGGCACTCGCGGCGGTCCCGGTGAGCAGCAGATCGAGGTCGAGCGCCGGCGCATTCGCAAGCGGCTCAAGGACCTGGACAGCGAGCTGGAGCAAGTGCGTGGTCAGCGGCAGCAGCAGCGCGCCAGCCGGCACCGTTCTGAAATCGACACGATAGCGATAGTGGGCTACACGAACTCCGGCAAGTCGACCCTGCTCAACGCCCTCACAGGTGCCAAGGTGCGGGCGGAAAACCAGCTCTTCGCGACACTCGACCCGACCACCCGGCGCTTGGCGCTGCCGGGCGGGCGCGAGGTGTTGGTCACTGACACCGTCGGCTTTATCCAGAAGCTGCCCACCGATCTGGTTGCCGCTTTCCGCGCCACTTTGGAGGAGGTGACCTACGCCGACGCAGTGCTGCAGGTGGTGGACGGATCGAGCCCGGCCGCCCAGCAGCAGGCAGAGGCTGTCGACGAAGTTCTGGTCGAGCTCGGCGCGGCGGCCAAGCCGCGGGTGGTGGCTCTGAACAAGGTCGATCTGCTGGGCCCAGCCGGCCTGCGCCGGGTCAGGCAGTGGTTCAGCGATCGCTACGCGAACGTGGTGCCGATCTCGGCGCTCCAGCAGCGCGGGCTCCAGCAGCTGGGCGCTGCTCTCCACACGCTGGCCGAGGGCGACATGGTCCCTCTCCAGCTGCTGGTGCCCTACGGCAGCGAGAGCGTGCTGCGCGAGCTCCGCGCCGTCGGCGGCGTGGAGCGAACCGAGTACACGCCGACTGGGACCCGTGCGCTGGGCCGCGCGCCGCGCGCTGCGCTTCATCGCTTCCAGAGCTACCTGCTGGTTTGACGCCGCCCAGGCAGCTCGCTGAACTTCTGCTCTCGCTGATCAACATTCCCTCGGTCAGCCGTGAGGAGCAGGAGGTGACCGGGTGGATAGCGCAGCAGGTCGCCGCCAAGGACGGTCTCCAAGTGGTGCACAGACAGGCAGACGCCATAGTCTTCGGCCTCGGCGGCCGGCCAGACGTGGTGCTGGCCGGCCATTCGGACACAGTGCCGGAGCAGGGCAACCTTCCGGGCAGGATTGAGGCCGGCGAGGTTCTTGGACTGGGCGCGGCTGATATGAAGGGCGCCCTCGCAGTGATGCTGGCGCTGGCGGCCGAGCTGGCCGCGGGCACTGAGCGCCGGCTCAACCCGCTCTTCGTGATCTTCGGCCGCGAAGAGGTGGCGCTGGCGGAGAGCGTGCTGTCAGGTCTCTTTCGCAGCTGCCCGGCAATTCTCGCCGCCCAGCTGGCTCTGGTCATGGAACCGACTGCGAATCAGCTCCAGGCGGGCTGCCTGGGCAACATAATGGCTGAGCTGACCTTCGCCGGAGTGGCCGCGCATTCAGCCCGGCCCTGGCTCGGCCGCAATGCCATCCATGAGGCCGTGCGGGGGCTACGGAGGCTGGCCGAGCTCGAACCGCATGAAGTCGTTCTGGACGGTCTCGAATTCCGCGAGGTCGTCAGCGTGACGGAGATCCGCGGCGGCGTGGCCGGCAACGTGGTGCCGGACAGCTGCGTCGCGGGCTTGAATTTCCGCTTTGCGGGCGACCGGACTCCGGCTGAAGCCGAGGCACGGCTGCGCGAGCTGGTCGGCCCCGCCGGAGAGCTGACTATAAGCAGCAACGCGCCCGGCGCACCTGTCAACCTGGCCAATCCTTTGCTCCAGCGCCTGCGCGACACCCGCGGTCTCGCCCTAGAACCCAAGCAGGCCTGGACGCCCGTAGCGGAGTTCGCCGCCCAGGGCGTGGATGCCATCAACTTCGGCCCCGGCGACCCGGACTTCGCGCACCGGCGGGATGAGAGGGTTAGCATCGAGGCGCTCGGCACCAGCCTCTCGATCCTCCGCGAGTACATATGCGGCTGAACCCAGTCCTCACAGGCATGCGGCCCTATCCCTTCCTGGCGCTGGACCACGCTCGGCAGCGGGCACTGGACCGCGGCCTGGACTTGATTGACTTCAGCGTCGGCGACCCGCACGAACCCACGGATGTGGCCATTCGCCAGGCCCTGATCGACGCCGTCGAAGAACGTTCGACGTATCCCAAGGCGACAGGGCTGCCCGAGCTGAAGGAGGCGATAGCGGCCTGGCTGGCTCGCCGCTACGGCGTCCAGCTGGAGCCCAGCCGCGAGATCATGCCCACCCTGGGCAGCAAGGAGGCGGTGTTCAGCCTGCCCTTCATCGCGCTGGACAGGAGCAGCGGCAAGGACACGGTGGTCATCTGTGAGCCCTGCTATCCGATCTACGAACGGGCGGCCCTGCTGGCCGGAGCCCGGGTGCTGAAGCTGCCTCTGCGGGAGGAGAACCGCTTCCTGCCCGATCTCAGCGAGCTGCCTGATGCCGAGTGGGAAAGGGTTGGCATCGTGTGGGTCAACTATCCGAACAACCCAACAGCTGCTCTGGCGCCGCTCGATTTCTATCAGGACCTCACACGGCTGGCGGCCGAGCACGACTTCCTGATCGCGTCGGACGAGGCCTACAGCGAGATCTACTTCGGCGCCCCGCCTGTTTCGGCGCTCCAGACGCAGGACCGCTCCCGCGTCTGCGTGTTCAATACTCAAAGCAAGCGCTCATCGATGACTGGCTATCGCAGCGGCTGGCTGGCCGCCCCGTCGGAGCTGGTCCAGGGCTACAACCTCTGGCGGCCGCTGGCCGGCGTGGCGGTACCCGAGTTCATCCAGCGAGCCGCGATCCGAGCCCTGGCCCAAGAAGGACATGTCGCTCGCATGCGGGCCGCCTACGCGGCCAAGCGGGACCTGTTCTTGGAGCTCTTCAGCGACCACGGGGTGGAGGTCGTCGGCAAGGAGGCCACCTTCTACCTCTGGTGCCGCGTGCCCGGCGAGCAGACGTCCGAGGCGTTGGCGGCGCGTCTCTTGGAGCAGGGTGTGGTGGTGGCGCCCGGTTCGTTCTTCGGCGCCTCAGGTGAGGGCTACTTCCGCGTGGCGTTGGTGCCCACCATGCTTGAGTGCCAGCGCGCTGTCGAGATCCTAGCCGAGGTGCTCTGAATGGCAGGGTCGGGCGAGGAGAAACTGCCTACCGAGGTCCTCCGGCAGCGGGTCGACTCCGCCTTCGAGTCAGGGGAGATGGACGCCGAAGCCGTCGAGCTGACGATTGCCGAGCTGGACAGCGGCCGGGTCCGCAGCGCGGAACCCACAGCCGGAGGCTGGCAGGTCAACGAGTGGGTGAAGAAGGCGATTCTGCTCTACTTCCGGCTGCGCCAGATGGAGACCATCGACGTGGGCCCCTTTCACTACCGCGACAAGATCCCTCTGAAAGCCGGCTTGGTGGAGGCTGGCGTGCGCGTGGTGCCTCCGGCGGTGGCCCGCTACGGCAGCCATCTGGCGGAGGGCGTGATTCTGATGCCCAGCTACGTCAACATCGGTGCCCATGTCGGCACCGGCACCATGGTCGACACCTGGGCCACCGTCGGTTCGTGCGCTCAGGTCGGAGCCAGCGTTCATCTCGCCGGGGGGGTTGGCATCGGTGGGGTGCTGGAGCCACTCCAAGCCAGGCCGGTGATCGTCGAGGACAACTGCTTCATAGGCTCTCGCTCGATAGTCACCGAAGGCGTATTGGTCCGAGAGGGCGCGGTGCTGGGCGCGCACGTGGTCCTGACGGCGACCACGCCCATCGTCGACGTCACCGGCCGTGAGCCCATCGAGCACAGGGGCGAGGTCCCACCGCGCGCGATAGTCATACCTGGAAGTCGGGTCAAGCGGTTTCCTGCTGGCGACTACCAGGTGGCGACCGGGCTGATCATCGGCTGGCGCAGCGCCAGGACCGACGAGAAGGTGTCCCTCAACGAGGCGCTCCGCGAGCACGGGCTCGCGACCTGAACTGCCGGAGAACCCTCGCCGCTGCCGCTCAGTAGGTTCGGACCAGCCCCTTGACCGCTCCGACCATCTCCACGTGGCCGGGTTCGATGGGCGCGTAAGCGTCGTTCTCGGCGAGCAGCCGAACTCGACCCCGCGACCGATCCAAGCGCTTGACCGTGGCTTCGTCCTCGACCAGAGCCACGATGATCGTTCCGTCAGGGGCATCCTTCTGCGGCTTCACGATCACCAGATCCTCGGGCAGGATGCCTGCGTTGATCATGGAATCGCCCCTGACGCGCAGGGCGAACCAGCCCTCCTGGGCCAGCCCGGGCGAGAGCAGAACATGGTCTTCGATGTTCTGTTCGGCCAGGATGGGCACGCCGGCAGCCACGCTGCCCACTATCGGCAGAGCTATGGCGTTGCGCCGCTGCTCCTCTTGCGGGGCCTCCGCGACGAGCTGCACGGTTCTCGACTTGCTCGCATCGCGGCGGATGAGGCCGCGCCGCTCGAGCTGGTTCAAGTGGTTGTGCACTGTGGAGCTGGAGGAGAGGCCAACGGCCTCGCCGATCTCCCGGACGCTGGGGGGATAGTTCCGAGCGCGGGTTACCTGCCTGATGTAGGTCAGGATCTTTTCCTGCCGCTCACTGACTGGTGATTCGTTCACGCTGGCTACCTCGTTGAGTTGATCTAGCGCCGCCGGTCTTCCCGGCTGGAGCCATCCTAGCAGCTTTCGGCTCTGAAAGCAAACCTTTGTTCGGCAGGCCCCGTGCTTGACATCGAACGGGTGTTCGCTATACTGAGACGAACATATGTACGCGCCAGCTTGCGACTACGCACTGAAGCGACCACGCCCGAGCCACACGAGTCAGGTTCACCGCTTGGCCATCGGTCTCGCGCTCCTCTGCCTGCTCACCTTTGTTTTGGCCCGCTCAGCCTTCGGCGGCGCGCCAGGCGCCTATGAGACGGTCACCGTCCAGCCGGGGGACACCGTTTGGAGCATTGCCGCTGAGCACTATCCCCAGAGCGACACCCGGGTCAAGGTGGATGAGATCGAGCGCGACAACTCTCTTTTCGGGCCTGAGCTGCACCCAGGTCAGCGGCTGAAGCTGCCCACCAGCTGAGCCTGCCATCGAGGGACGCCCAACTCCCTTGCCTTAGGCTCTTCTCGATGCGAGTACAGCTGGTCGGTCGGAAGGACTGTCACCTATGCGGCGAGGCTGCTGCCGCACTGCGGTCCCTTGGCACCGCGTTGGAAGAGCTCGACGTCGCCGCCGACCCTGAGCTGTTCAGGCTGTATGACTTCCGGGTGCCGGTGCTGCTCATCGATGGTCGGGTGGTGGGGGAGGGACGCCTGACAGAAGCCTCGCTGCGCACACTTCTGGCGCGCGGCTGAGCCCGATCTATCCTGGACGGCATGGCTTTGACGTGGCTGCTGCTGGGCCTGCTCGGTGGGCTGGCGATTGGAATTCCGGCTGGCTGGCTGGGCTCTCGGTGGGTTGGTGCCCGACGGCAATCCGCGGCGCAGGCTTCCCCGCCCGAACCGCAGGCGATCGCCACGGCTGCCCCTCCGACCGCCACCAGGACCGCGCCCGCGCCCGCGCGCAGCACAGTGGTGAACACCACGACGGCCGGCCACATGTCTCCGCTCGGGACTGCTCAACCGGCCGGCCCCGAAGAGGCAGGTGGCACACCCATAGACTCTGGCGCCGGCGTTCAACCGACCGGCATCGCCACCAGTTCGGTCCCGGACCCCGCCTCACCGGCCGGGACTCCCCGGCAGCCCTTTCTCGGTGAGGAGGCTGACCCTCACCGGGGCGAGAGCCAAGGGCCGATCGGGATGAGCAGCTCAACCGAGGCGGAGGGAGCCGAGCCGCCCGACTTGGAGTCGGCCAGCCGGCGGCTTATAGAGGAGATGGAGCGGCGCTACGGCAGCCACAACGCCCAACCGCGGCGGCCGGGCAGCTGAGTGGCCGAAAAAGCGGCAAACGGCGAGCCGGCTAAGGAGCGGCGGCGACGCCTCGGGCGGCTACTGCGCCGGCGATCACAGCTTCCAGCTGCTCCATGACAACCGGCCAGGAGTAACGCTGGAGCGCATGGCGGCGGCCGCGGGCGACCACTGTGTCCAGTGCTTTGAGCAGCGCCTCAGCGATTGACGCGGGGTCCCCGGAAACCGGGAAGGGGTAGATCTCGCCACCGCTGATCTCTTGGAAGACGGGAAGCGCTGCACAGACGACGGGCACCCGGGACAGAGCCGCCTCGAGCAAAGGCAGGCCGAATCCTTCTGCTCTGCCTGTCAGCAGGACCACGTCGCTCAAGCGGTACAGCATCGCGATATCGTCGGCGTTGATCGGGTGGGCTCGCCCGGCAACTGCCTGCTCGGCAAGAAAATAAACTGTTCCGTTCAGGCCCAGCTCCTGCCGGCGACGGAGTAGCTGCGAGAGCAACTCGCCCTGGTGGGAATGCGGGTCACTCGGCCCGGTGACCAGCACCGTCAGCCTCGGCAAGCGCTGACGCAGTTGCGCCGCGGCCGCCAGAGCCAGCTCGATGCGCTTGTTCTCGGTCACGCGCTGTGGGATGAGAATAAGTGGCCAAGCCCGGTCCACCGGGATCGGGGAGAGTAGCCCCATCAGCTTCCTCGAAAGCCCCGCAAACCGCTGGCTATCAATGCCGTTGGGGACGACCTCCGCCTTGGCTTCGGGCTCCCGCCAGAGCCGGCGCAGATCCTCCCGGCGGGTCTCCGAGATCGCTACATAACTCACGCCCGGTTGCCGCTGGTTGATGAGACTGAAAGGATAGTTGACGCTCTCGACCGGGGAGCCGTCGTCGTCTCGGATCACCACGTCGTGGACCCACGCAACAAGCCGCCGGCGTGAGGCTAGGAGAGCGGCAGTGAACGGCAGGTTGAAGGGCATCGAAAGCACGTTGTGGACTATCACACAGTCCCGATCGGCCAGCAGCGGCTGGAGGCTGCCGGCGATGGTTGAGCTCAACTCGCGGAACTCGGTCTCCGAGCCCCGACCGGCCAGGAGCTCCCGGAAGAGGCGCCGGACCCTGGGATGAGCGGTATCCAACTCCGGGAGTAGCTCGCCGTCTCCCCGGCCAGCGATCATTCGGACGTCGTAGCCGGCGGCAGCAAGGCGGCCTGCCTGCTCCCCAAGCACTGATTCAACGCCGCCGGTTACCGGGGGAGCGCTGTAGTGCAGCAGGGCCAGCCGTGGCTTGAGGGGCAATCCCGAAAGCGAATCAGGCGGTTGCTGGGAGGCGTCGTCCATGGTTAAGCTCAGGTAATATGCTCCCTAAGTTCTGGAGCAAATCATACAGTCTTGCTATCAAAGAAGGGTTTGAGATGCACAGCATTCCCTGGAGCGAAGTACTTGTCAAGTCGGTTGCGGCAGGTCTCTTCGTAGTGGTGATCAGCGTACTCAGCACCATGTTTCGGCCCAAGTTCTTCGCCGGCCTTTTTGCGGGAGCACCAAGCGTCGCGACAGTTGGCCTGCTGCTGAGCGGCCTGAACCAGCCGCCAAAAGCGGCAACCGAAGCCGGGGGCATGATCCTGGGTGCGGTCGGCCTCGTCGGCTCAACCGTGACCGCTGCGGTTCTTCTGCCGAGGTTGGGGGCGCTGGGGGCCTGCGGCGGTGCTTGGGCCGTCTGGGGCCTCGTTGCCGGCCTGCTCTATTTGCTGGTGCCCCGATGAGCGTCAGGCAGGAGATTGCTGAGGAGCGCTTCGAGAAGGTTTCGGTCAACTGGTCCAAGCTGAAGCAACAGACCTGGCAGCAGCTGCTGCTTCGCTTCGCCTTCGGGGCCGGCATCGCCATTGTGGCCAGCCTCGCCGGTGACCTGGTCGGTCAGCGTTTCGGCGGCCTCTTTCTGGCCTTTCCGGCCATCCTGCCCGCAGCGCTGACAATGGTGGAGCGCCAGGAGGGGGAGGGGAAGGCTGAGGTCGACGCCATGGGTGCCAGCCTCGGTGGTCTGGCTATGATCGGCTTTGCAGTCGTTGTCAAGACCTTGATGCCGCGGCTCGGCGCTCCCCTGGCGGAGGCGGCTGGCTGGATCGTCTGGCTTGCTCTGGCGTTGGGACTGTTCCTGCTGGTCCGGGGCATTCTCCAGATCATGCGTGACCGCCGCGACCAGGACCGGCGCTGACGGGAACCCGGCTGGCCTGATCAGCCCCGCCGCCAGTCAGTTGTCGCTGAGCAGTTCGCCGGTATCAGGCAGCAGGCGTCTCAGGCAGCTCCGCCTCCTCAGCCGTCAGCTCTCGGACGTACGTCGTCGCCCGCTCGGGAGCCAGGCGCACCCTCATCGCCAGGTAGTAGATCACGGCAGCGAAGATGGCCATCACCGCCATATCGACCCCGAAGCCCAACCAGCCCAAGGGGACCTTGACGCCGAAGAGCACTTCGGCCTTCTTCAAATCAAACGAGCTGAGAAAGGAAATCACGAGCAGCCCGATCAGCCAGGGCCAGAGCCAGCGGGCACCGTCCCAGTCCAGCGATGGACGCCGGTCGCGAGGCGTCGTGGCCAGGGAGATCGCCAACAGGGCGAATCCGATGAGGATCGCGACTATGAGCTTCCAAACCACCGCGAAGCTCGCGAACAGGATGAGCTCGTTGGCAACTATGAAGCCCAGTGGCGCCAGCACCGACGCGGCCGGCAGGCGAAACGGCCGGGGCCTGTCTGGTTCCTGCAGGCGCAGCGCTCCCACCGAAAGAGGAACCAGTGCATAGGTGATGACGGCAGCCGAGGAGATGAAGCCGACCAGTCCTCCCCAGCCGGGGAAGGGCAGGAAGACAAAGAGGCCCAGCACAAACGAAAGCACTATCGCTGTCAGTGGGACGCCGCGGGTGGTGAGCCCTGCGAAGAAGTCTGGGATGTAGCGGTTTCGAGCCAGGGCGAAGATTGTGCGGGCGGCGGCTGCCAGACTCAGCAGACCAGTTCCGCCTGGCGAAACCACAGCGTCGATGTAAAGCAGAATCGCCAGCCAGCTCAATCCCAGCGTTTCGGCGAGTGCAGCGAAGGGCCCCAGAGTGCTGCCCTTGAATTGCAGCGCCGACCACCCCTTGCTGAGTGCGGAGGGCTGCAGAGCGGCGATGAAGGCAATCTGGAGCCCGATGTAGATGATGAAACCGATAGCCATTGAGCCGATCACCGCTAGAGGGATGTCGCGGCCGGGATTCCGGCTCTCGGCACCGAAGGACACAGCGCCCTCAAAGCCTGTATAGGCGAAAACTATCCCGCCGGTCGACACTGCTATGAAGATGCCTTGGACTCCCAGGGGGATGAAACCGCCTCCGGCTGTGAAGTTCCCGGGGTGAAAGGAGACCACCACGAGCACTATCACCGTCAGCAGCGGGATGGCTATCTTCCACCAGACGGCGTATTTATTGACCTCCGACATCCAGCGCACGCCTGCCACGTTCAGGATCGTGAAGAGGAACATGACTATCGCGGCCACACCCAGGCCGAGCAGCGTCAGGTTCCCGCTGCTGCCTGGCTGGAGCAGACCGGGGATGTAGTTCGACGCATAGGTGAGGGCGGCCTCGGTTTCGATCGGCGCCACGGTGACGGTGGCCAGGAAGAAAAACCAGCCGCTGGCGAAGCCGACCATGCTGCCGAAGGCAAAGTGCGGGAAGCGAACCAGGCCGCCGGCCACCGCGTACATGCCGCCCAACTCGGCCAAGTTGAGGCCCAGAATCAGGATCGCAATCGCTCCGATCAGCCAGGAGAGAAGCGCGGCCGGTCCCGCGATCTCGGCGCCCTTCAGCGCACCGAAGAGCCAGCCGGAGCCGATGACTATGCCGACCGAGGTGAAGAGAATGCCGATAGGACCGATTTCGCGGCGCATCCGCCGCTGCGTCTCGGGCCGAGCCTCGCTGGGCTGAGAGGTGACGGTCATGTGATCTCCCTCCAAAAACCTTGCACGAGCTTGCAGCTACGCAGCCACCACAATCACTGGCTAAGACAGGAAGATCACGCTGCCATTGTTGTGGCTAATGACCAAGACGCCTTCCGCCCCCTGCTCTGTGCGAATATGGTACACGAGGGGATGCAGCGTGTCATCCATCTCGACCGAGCGCCCATCCCAGCGCTTATGGAGGGCGAGAGCCGAAGCAAAGTTGAAGTTCGCAGCGAATACCGCGCCTGTCCGAACGACTGGCGCACCGAAGGGGATGCAGCCATGAAGATCTTGGTAGGTTATGACGGCTCGGTCGAATCCAGGCGGGCAGTGGAATGGGCCTCGCGAATTGCCGCGGGAGATGCTGACGGCTCAGTCACGGTGATCGGCGTCGCAACTGCATTGGAGCTCTCGCCCCGGATCCGCGACGCCGAGGATCCCGCCGGGGACTCCTCAGTCCGCCAGACTCAGCTGGACGAAGCCACTGCGCTGCTCAGGGAAGCGGGCGTGACAGGTCAGACTGTGATGCGAGCGGGGCGGCCCGCCGAAGAGATCCTGGACATGGCGGACGAGGGAGGCTTCGACCTGATAGTCATCGGCCATCGGGGCGTCTCCCGAGCCCAGCGATTCCTGATGGGCTCCGTCTCGGAGCGAGTCGTCCGACACGCCTCCCGACCGGTCCTCGTCGCCCGCTGAGAGGAGAGGACCGCCCGAGAGTGGGGGAGGAGAAGACGCCGCGGCCCCTCCGCCGACGCACTTCTGGACGTTCGTGGCGCACTGTCGCGGAACCGCTGAAGGGGCGCCCTTCGGCCTTCGGGTGGCTGGCGGCCCGGTGGGCAGTGGTTAGACTCGGCCTGTGAGCGGTGCCGCGCAGAGCCAGATCATCGGCCTGCTGATGATGGTCTTCTTCATGGGCATCGGGCTACGCCGGCGGATGCGGCCCCAGCCGGTCAGGCCCGGTCGGATAGCTGTTTCGGGCCTCATCATCGTTCTGCTGCTGGGCAGCAGCCTTGCCTTCACCGGCTCCCGGATCCTCTCTGATACCTGGGCGCTGCTCCTGGCTCCTGTGTTTTTGGTCATTGGCGGGGCCGTCGGCTGGTATCTGGTCAGGACCATGAAGTTTTGGACCGACCCCGGCACCGGCGCCCTCTGGATGCAGGGAGGCGTTCTCTTCGCCCTGATCCTGCTGGGCACTATCGCTCTTCGCTTCGGCGCCCGGGCTCTGCTGACCGGCAACGCCTTCAGCGGTGGCTACGGCAGCAACCCGTACAGCGCCACCGGCTACTCGGGCCCGCATGGGTTCCTCTACGACCTGTCCGCCGACTTCCTATTCCTCAGCCTCGGCCTTTGGGCGGCACGTGCCGGCTCCCTTCTGCTCCGGTACAGAGGGCACACAGCTGCCAACGCCCCGGCAGGAATCGAAAGCACTTAAGTCAGGACTTGCTTTCTCGCCGGAGCCTTGCGTTTCGGCGGCTCCGGGCCGCCGAACCTGTTCCCACTGCACCACTGCCGGCCGGGCGGCAAAGCGAGATTGCGGTGGGGAACGGAACCGGAAGCAAGCACGAATCGGAGACACAGGTTGCTAACGATAATGACCGTTTACCGTAGCAGTAGAGCGAGGCCAAGCGTGCTCGGGACTGGGCGGAAGCCAAGCCTGGAGTGGCCGATCAGTGGCGGTGGGCACCGGAAAGCCAGCGAAGCGCGGGGATCTTTCTGGCCCAGCCGGGCAGTTCCGGTGCATCCGGCCGAGGCGGCGCGCCGGCCGGAGTGGATTCGGCGCCGTTGTCTTCAAGGATCAGTCGGGCAACGTCGTTGGCCGGCCTCGACCCGTCAGCCAGCGCCGGAACCGGGTTTGGCACCGCCAGCAGCACCCCCAGCTGTCAGGCCGGTCGCCTGAGAGGCGTCTCTGCCACTTTCAACCAGGCCCGCATTGTATCCGGCTGTGTGCTCTCGAGGCCTCGGAGCAGCAGCAGCAGCGATACGCAAGACTCCCGGAAGTCCGCGTCGAGCAGCAGCGGGTCCGCAGCCGGCTGCTCCAAGCTGACGCAAGGCCCAGCCAGCTCGCTGATCGATCGCGTCACTCGGCTGCGCAGCGGTCCGAGATCAGTGCCGGCGCGCGCCACTTCGGCCCGCCAGGACTCCTGCACATCGGCGACTGCCTTCAGCAGTTTGCGAACCGCTGCCGACGCCAGCCGCGGATCGGTGCCCGGCGCGGCCAAGCGCTCTGCCAGCTCGCCGTGGAGCCGGAGCAGTCGCTGCAGACGGAGCTGGGTCATCAGCGTGTGCATGCTTCCAGCCTAGACGAACATGCGTTCGCTGTCAAGACCCGAATCGGCGTTCTCCAGGCTTCCGACCACCGCTGCCGAAGACCAGACCCAGCTGCTCCGCCAGGCGGGCCGGGTCGACGCTTCCTCCCTCTCTCAGCGCGGCTCCCACGACCTCGTTGACGGCTCCCACCACGGCTCGGGACCAAACGGTGGCGTCGACCGCTTGGAAGTCACCCGCGGCGCGGCCGCGCCGCACCTCTTCTTCGACCAATGCGGCGAAGGCGGCATGCAGCGTTGCTCTTACAGTCTCGATCTCCGCCGCGAGACCTACCGACTCGACCAGGAGCAGGCGCGCGACCGCCGCCCGTCGGAAGCAGGCGGCCACGAAGCCGTGAATGCCCGCCGCGATCTTGGCCCGATGGTCCCCCCCACTCCGCAGTGCAGCTTCCTGGGCGGCCGCCAGGAGCTGGCCGCCCTCCTGCTCCAAGAGAACGCGAAAGCAGTGCTCTTTGGAGCCGAAGCTGGCGTAGAAGGCGCTCTTCGACGTTCGGGCGGCGGCCACCACCTGGTCCACAGACGTCTCATGGAAGCCCTGGCCGGCAAAGAGCGCCAGGGCCGCTGCCAGCAGGCGCTGGTGACGGTCCTGGCGCCGCTGGGAGAGGCGCGGGGCGGCCGGGGCACGGCCGCTGAGCACTATCTCAAATCCCTGCCAGCGTCCGGCTGATGACCACCCGTTGAATCTCGGAAGTCCCCTCGAAGATGGTGTAGATCTTGGCGTCACGGTGCCATTTCTCAACCGGAAAGTCGCGGATGTAGCCGTAGCCGCCGCAGATCTGGATCGCCTCGTCGGTCACCTTGACGGCGACTTCACTCGCCTTGAGCTTGGCCATCGAGCCTTCGGCGTGCTCAAAGCGAGCTTCGTTCTTGCCTTCCCAGAGAGCGCGCCAGATGAGTCCCCGGGCTGCCTCGATCTCCAGCGCCATGTCAGCGAGTTTGAAGGCGATGGCCTGGTTGTCGATCAGCGGGCGGCCGAACTGCCTGCGCTCCTTCGCGTATCGCAGTGCAAATTCGAATGCCGCCCGAGCCACGCCGAGGGCCTGGGCGCCCACTATCGGCCGGGTGGTCTCGAAGGTCTTCATGGCCACGTTGGAGCGAGAGGAGACGCCCTCCCGAGCGCGCCGCAGCCGCGCCTCCAAGCGATCTTCGCCGCCCAGCAGGCAGTCGGTCGGGACGCGGACGTCATCGAGCAGGACCTCTGCTGTATGCGAGGCGCGGATCCCCATCTTCTTTTCCTTCTTGCCCTGGCGCAGACCTGGCGTGGCCTTGGGGACGACGAAGGAGGCGTGACCGCGGCTGCCGAGTGCCGGGTCCACGCTGGCGACCACAACGTGGACGTCGGCTATGCCACCGTTGGTGATGAACACCTTCTGCCCGTTCAGCACCCAGTCGCCGTTCTGCTTCACAGCTCGCGACTTGTAGGCGCCGACGTCTGAGCCGGCGTCCGCCTCGGTTGCGCAGAATGCACCCAGGGCAGGCTCGCGGGCGCTGCCGTAACAGGCGGGAATCCAGGTTGCGATCTGCTCAGGTGTGCCCTGAGCGAAGATCGCGGCCACCGGCAGCCCGGTGCCCTGGATGGCCAGGGCAATGCCCGCGCAGCCCCAGCACAGCTCCTCCGCCACGATCGCCGGCAGGATCCCTGTCTCATCCTGGAAGCCCTGGAAGATGAATTCCGGCGAGTAGATGCCCAGATCGGCCGCCTTGCGCACCACGTCCCACGGGAATTCCTCAGTCTCGTCGTAGTGAGGCGCCACCGGCCGGATCTCCTTCTCGGCGAACTGGTGCACCCAGTCGCGCATCTCGCGCTGCTCTTCCGTCAGTTGAAAGGAGATCATGCAAACCCTCGTTCGGTCCTGCCAGGAGAAGTACTGGTACGTACTAGTACTGCTCAAGTCTAACTGCCTCCCCTGGTCGCCGACCGCCGGGACGCGGGAAGGCCGACTCAGGTCTGAGCGCCGGTCTCGTCGACCGGCGTCTGGGGCACTCTCTTGCGGCGCGGCCACAGGCGATAGGCGGAAAAGAGGAGGAAGGCGCCGAACACGCGCGCCAGCACCTCACCGTGCAGCCAGAGAGCGAGGGTGGCCCCAAAGATCACGACCAGAGCTCCCGCCACGCCCATGATGAGGGCTTGCTTCAGCGCGACATTGCCGCTGCGGGAGTGAGTCAGCGCGCCCACTATCGAGGTCGGCAGGATCGCGGCCAGCGACGTGCCCTGGGCCAGGTGCTGCTCGAACTTGAAGCCGATCACCATGATCGGCACCAGCAGGACTCCCCCACCTATGCCTATCAGCCCGCTGACGACGCCGACGAGAAAACCGCTGGTCACCGCCAGCACATCGCTCAAGGAAAGAGCACCTGCTTCACGCCCACCACGCCAAGGACCACCGCCACCCCCCGCGCCAGCCATATGTCAGGCACCCGGGAAGTCAGCCGAGCGCCCACGAAGGCCCCGAAAACCCCACCGGCGGCCAGCAGCAGCGCAAAGCGGAAGTCCACCTGGGGCGCCCCGCGCCCACCGAGGAAACCGCCGAAGTAGTAGATCAGGATGCCGGCGATGGAGATCGGCACTATGGCCGTGAGCGAGTTGGCGGTCGCCTCAACCTGGCGGGTCCGCGCCAGCATCACCTGCAGCGGCACCATCAGGAAGCCCCCACCCACGCCGAGCAGCCCACTGAGCAGGCCGGCGATGACGCCGATGAAAGCGTAGACCCTGGCTATCTGGCCTCCTCTCCGGCCGGGTCAGCTTCGATGGCTCGAACCAGCTCGCGCAGGAACGACTCCACGTCGGTCACCAGTCCAATCGACTGCCAGGTGCCGCGATCGGCCAGCTTGGTCACCACCGCCGGGTTGATATCGACACAAACCGTGCGGACGGCAGCCGGAAGCATGTTGCCGGTCGCGATGGAGTGAAGCATGGTCGAGAGCATCAGCGCCAGCCGGACTCCAGGCTCGAAGTCGTCGCCACCCTGCCAGATGGCGGCCCGCATCCGGCGCTGCGCCTCGCCCATCTCAGTGATCACATCCGGCAGCGGGCCGTCGTCTCGGACACTTCCCCCGAGGACCACCTCCACGCCGTTGTCGATGGCTGTCTTCATGACGCCCGAGGTCAGCTGGCCCGACTCCACCATGGCCTCGAGGCTGCCTGCCGCCCGAACCCGGTTGATGGCCCGCATGTGGTGCTCGTGGCCGTGCTCGATCGCCAGGCCACTCTTCAGATTCACCCCGAGCGCCGTTCCGAAGAGCGCCGCTTCGACATCGTGCACTGCTATGGCGTTGCCGGCGAAGAGCACCTGGACGTAGCCCAGCTCGATCAGCCGGGATAGGTAGTGGCCGGCGCCCGTGTGCACGACGCCCGGTCCACCCACCACCAGGATGCGACCTCCCGCGTCCCGCACCGCCTTCATCTCAGCCGCGATCTGGCCGATCAGGACGTTTTTCGGCTTTTCCGAGGAGACCTCGCTGGACATGAAGCCGAAGATCTCCGTGTCGCGCGAGCGCTCACGGGGAGTGATCCGAACGCCTCTGTGGCCGACGACCACCTCGACTCCCGGCCTGGCGTCGTAGAAGGGGATGCACCAGGCCTTGCGCAGCTGACGGTCCACCGCCAATGCACAGTCCATCTCCTGTTTTGCCACCCGCACCCAGCCGCCGTCCAGGAGCACTGACGTGGGCATGTTGCTGGTGGAGTAGAAGCCCTCCGGGTAGACACCCTCCTGCTCCACTCGAGCGGTCTCGACAGGCTCGTCGTGCTCGGCTCGCGCGCCCAGGTCGCGAGCCCGGCGGACTATCTCGTCCAGCACCTGGGGCTGATCGGCAAAGACCTCGATCCGGCAGAGCGAGGGATCGTCGTTCCGCTGCCCGACCTTCAGCTCCCGGACCTCGAACGAGCCGCCCAGGTCCATGACCATGTCCATGAGCTGCGGCAGCATCATCGAGTCGATGATGTGGCCCTCCAACCGCAGCAGAGTCGAAGCGCGTTCGCTCACAGCGCTGTCAGCACTGCGTTGATCTGATCTTTCAACCGCCTTGCCGCTCCGCCCGGATCGTCGGCGTAGAGCACCGATCGGCTGCTGCTGATCAGGCACGACGCATCGTCACCGTTCCAGGCAGCCCGCACCGATGCCTCCAACTCCCCGTCCTGGGCCCCAATCCCGGGGATGAGAAACGGCAGGGGCGTGGTCTGACGCACACGTGCGATCTCCGCCGGCGCGGTCGCGCCAACCACCAGTCCCACGTTCTCGAACTCGTTCAGGCTCTGCGCCAGACGGGCGACTCGGAGATAGAGCGGCTCTCCGCCGGAATCCTGTTCCTGCAGATCCGCCGCACCCGCGTTGGAGGTGCGACAGACCACGTAGACGCCCCGGGCGCGGTGCTGGGTCAGCTCCCGCAGGGAGTCCCCCCCGAGATAGGGTTGGGCGGTCACGGCGTCCATCTCGAGGGCTTCGAAGATCCCGCTGGCATAGGCCCGCATGGTGTGATCGATGTCGCCCCGCTTCGCGTCATAGAGCACGGGGATGTCCTCCGGGATGCGCCGCCTCAGCTCGCCCAGAGCCTTCAGGCCGTCGGCGCCGTACTGCTCCCAGAACGCCGCGTTGGGCTTGTAGCAGCAGACGTGCTCCTGAGTTGCCCGCACCACCTCCGTGCAGTGAGCAAGGGCGCCGGCCGCGCCGCCCCGCAAGCGAACGGGGTCCGGATCGAGTCCAACACAGAGGAGGGAGTGACGGCTGGCGGCGGCTCGTCGCAGTCGCTCGAAGAAGCCAGGTTCAGCCGGCATGGTTCTCGGTGTCGGCGGCCGGCGGGCCGCTCATGCTCTGCGTTGCGCCCACCATCAGCAGCCGAGCGTCGCCTGATCGGCTGAGCTGGGCGACCAGCTCGCCTGTCGTCGCCTTCACTGCTTCACGTCAGTCTCAAACATCCCGCATCGCCACTTCATCGTAGTCAGGCGCGATCCCCGATCCGCCATTGGGTGCGCGCTGCCGCGCGGTGCTCAACCTGGGCCTCACGCCGCGGCAAGGGTCCGCTGGTTCGCGTGGCGCTCGGGAAGCGGGGCACAATTAGGTTCGTATGAAAGTTGAGCTGGCGCGCCCTCTGCGCGTGGCCCTGGCCCAGATCAACCCGACTGTGGGCGACCTGGCGGAAAACGCCAGGCGCATGATCGAGTGGATCGAACGAGCCAAAGGCCAGAGCTGCGATCTCCTAGTCTTTCCCGAGCTCTGCCTCACCGGTTACCCACCCGAAGATCTGCTGTTGAAGCCTACATTCATCCGCGACAACCTGGCTCAGCGCGACCGGGTGGTGGCCGCTACCAGGGGCATCGCCGCGATCGGCGGCTTCGTCGATCGCGAACTGGACCTCCACAACGCCGCCTTCTTCGCAGCCGAGGGCGAGCTGCGGGGCGTCTACCACAAGGTCTACCTGCCCAACTACGGCGTCTTCGACGAGGAGCGCTACTTCCAGCGCGGCCGGCGCTGCCCGATTTTCGAATACTGCGGCGTTCGGATCGGCGTCTCCATCTGCGAGGACGCCTGGTACCCGACGGGACCCATCTCGCTCCAGGCAACCCACGGCGCGGAACTGCTCGTGAACATCAACGGCTCTCCCTACCACCACGGCAAGCGGGAGGCGCGCGAGACGATGATCAGGACGCGAGCGATGGACTCAGGTGCCTTCCTTGCCTGGAACAACCTGGTCGGCGGCCAGGATGAGCTCGTCTTCGACGGCAACAGCGTCATCTTCGCTCCCGATGGCGGGACAGTGGCTCGCGCCGCCAGCTTCGAGGAGGAGCTGCTGATTACCGATCTTGAACTCGGCAGCGTATTCGGTGGCCGCCTGCACGACAGCCGTCTGCGCAAGGAAGCGTCGCAACCGGCTCACATCGATCTCGCCGTGGCGGAGATCGTCGTGTCGGAGGCGCCGGCTGAGCGGAGTGAACCTCGGCTGACCGCCCGCCTGGCTGAGCCTCTGAGCGGGCCGGCCGAAGTCTATGCGGCTCTGGTCTGCGGCACTCGCGACTATGTGCGCAAGACAGGGGCCTTTGAGAGGGTGCTGCTTGGTCTCTCCGGTGGCGTCGATTCCGCACTCACAGCCGCTGTGGCCGCGGACGCCCTGGGCGCGGAGAATGTCACAGGCGTCCTGATGCCCTCCGCTTACACGTCGCCCGAGAGCGTGGAGGACGCCGAGATGCTGGCGCGCAGTCTGGACCTCAAGTTCTACTGCCTGCCGATCGATGAGCTCCGCCGCGCGTATGAGGCAGCGCTGGCCGACGCCTTCCAGGGGCTCAAGCCAGGTCTGGCGGAGGAGAACATCCAGGCTCGCGTCCGGGGCAACCTGCTGATGGCCCTGTCCAACAAGTTCGGCTGGATGGTGCTCACCACCGGCAACAAGTCGGAGATGGCGACCGGCTACTGCACCCTCTACGGGGACATGGCGGGCGGCTTCGCAGTCTTGAAGGACATTCCCAAGACGCTCGTGTACGAGCTGTGCGAGTACCGCAACTCAGCCGGCCCTGAGGTGATCCCGCGGCGGATACTTGACAAGCCGCCCTCGGCCGAGCTCCGCCAGGACCAAAAGGATTCGGACAGCCTGCCTCCGTACGGGGAGCTGGATCCGATTCTGCAGGCCTACGTGGAGGACGATCGCAGCTTTGAGGAGCTGGTCGCCCAGGGCCACTCGCCGGAAACGGTTCGCCGGGCGATCGCTCTGGTGGACGCCAGCGAGTACAAGAGGCGGCAGGCGGCTCCCGGCATCAAGATCACTCCCCGGGCCTTCGGCCGAGATCGGCGGATGCCGATCACCAACCGCTACCTACCGAACGGCGGGCGGGAGCCGACCCCCAGGCATAATTAGGTTCTATCGCACCCTTGGGAAAGAGGAATATCTGTGCCCGAAAGCTTTGACGTCGCCGTGATCGGCGGCGGCCCCGGAGGTTACGTCGCGGCGATCCGCGCCGCTCAGCTCGGGGCCCAGGTGGCCCTGGTCGAGAAGGAGCGGCTCGGCGGCACCTGCCTGGTCAAAGGCTGCATCCCGACCAAGGCGCTGCTGCAGTCGTCCGAGCTGTACCACACGGTGAGCAAGCAGGGCGCCGAATTCGGCGTGATCGCCGAAACCGTCCGGTTCGATCTACCGGCCGCCCAGGCGCGACGGGAAAAGGTGGTCGATGGACTTGTCAACGGGGTTGGCAGTCTGCTCAAAGCGAACGGCGTGACAGTCCTCAAAGGAGGCGCCTCGCTGGCCAGAGGCGGCAAGTTCCAGGTCGGCGGCGCCGCCTACATGGCCCGCAACACGATCATCGCCACTGGCTCAGCGGCCAGCCGCCTGCCGGTCCCAGGCGGCGAGGGGACTATCGACTCCGACGGCATGCTTGAGCTTCGCCAGGTGCCTGACAGCATGACGGTGATCGGCGGCGGCGTGGTCGGCATGGAGTGGGGCGCCCTCTATGCCGCGCTGGGCACGAAGGTGACTGTGATCGAGATGCTGCCGCAGATCCTGCCCACTGTCGAGAGCGACCTGATTGGGCTCTATCGCAAGCACTTCGAGGGCCTGGGCGGAACCATCCACACCGGGGCCAAGGTCGAGGCTGTCAAGCAGACCCGCGGCGGGCTGACGGTCAGCTTCACCGTCGGCGGCGAGAAGCAGCAGATCGACTCAGAGGTGGTGCTGCGCGCCACCGGCCGGGTTCCCTACACCGAGGGGCTGAGCCTGGAGGCAGCCGGCGTGGAGACCGAGCGAGGCCGCGTCAAGGTCGATGAGCAGCTGCGCACCTCCGCCGACGGCGTCTGGGCGATCGGCGACGTGATAGGCGGCATCATGCTGGCGCACGTCGCCTCCTACGAGGGCGTGTGCGCAGTCGAGAACATCGTCGCCGGCGCCGGTCGCGCACCCGATTACCACGCGGCGCCAAACTGCATCTACACCGATCCTGAGATCGCCCACGTCGGTCTGGGCGAGAAGGAAGCCGGCGAACAGGGCTATCAGGTCAAGGTAGGCAAGTTCCCGTTTGCGGCTTCCGGCCGCGCCATGACGCTGGGCCAGACCGAGGGCGCCATCAAGGTGATTCTCGACGCCAAGGACGAAACGGTCTTGGGCGTGCACATGGTGGGCCCGCGAGTGACCGACGTGGTGGCAGAAGCCACACTGGCCGTCCAGCAGCGGCTCAAGCTGCACGAGCTCGACCTCACCATGCACGCCCATCCCACCCTGGCCGAGTCGCTGCTCCAGGCAGCGCTGGCGGCCGACGGGCGCGCCATCGAAATCCCCAATCGCCGCCGCCCGGCTCCGGCCGCCGGCGGCGCCAGCACGGAGGAAAAGCCGGTGTCCAGCACTGTGAAGACCGAGACGAATGCAGCCGGCGCCAGCAACGGAGCCGCCCCTGGGCACAACGTGGACCAGTCCAAACTTGAGCTCAAGAAGCAGAACAAGGCTGAGCTGCTGAAGCTCTACCGGCTGATGTACCTGATCCGCCGCTTTGAAGAACGGGCCCAGGTGGAGTACACGAGGGCCAAGATTGGCGGCTACTGCCACCTCAATCTGGGCGAGGAGGCGACGGTCGTGGGCGGCATCTTGGCGCTCAGGCCCGAGGATTACATCTACACGAGCTACCGCGAGCACGGCCACGCGATCGCGCGCGGCTTGGACCCGAAGGCGGTGATGGCCGAGCTCTTCGGTCGGGAGGGCGGAGTCGCCCACGGCCGGGGCGGCTCCATGCACATCTTCGACTACGACGCTCGCTTCATGGGCGGCTACGGCATAGTGGGCGGCCACCTTCCGCTGGCGGTGGGCGCCGCCTTCGCCAGCCGCTACGCCGAATCGTCCGAGGTCACTTTCTGCATGTTCGGCGATGGGGCTACCAACATCGGCGCCTTTCACGAGTCGCTCAACTTTTCGAAGGTGTTCAAGCTGCCGGTCGTCTGGTTCTGCATCAACAACCAGTACGGCATGGGTACCGCCGTCGACCGGGCATCAGCCCTGTCCGAGATCTACCGCAAAGCCTGCGCCTACGACATGGAGTCGATTCGGATTGACGGCAACGACGTGCTGGAAGTGCTGCGCAAAACTTCCGAAGTGGTCGAGAAGACGCGCCAGGACATGGAGCCGCGCTTCATCGAGGCGGTCAACTACCGCTTCAAGGGCCACTCGGTGGTCGATCCTGATAAGTACCGCGATGCGGAGGAGAAGGCGCGCTGGAACAAGAACGACCCGATAGGCCTTTTTGAACACCGTTTGACCTCTGCCAAGATCGCCGCCGAGGAAGACTTGAACCAGGTTCGCGAGGAGGTGCAGGAGCAGGTCGACGCCGCTGTCAAGTTTGCGGACGAAAGCCCGAACCCGCCGGTGGAAGAGCTCTTCCGTTACCTCTACGCCGACGAATTCGAGACAGTGAGAACCAATGCCTGAGAAGCTTTTCCGCAACGCGCTGAGGGAAGCCCTGGATGAGGAGATGGCGCGCGACGACGATATCTTCCTCATCGGCGAGGACATAGGCGTCTTCGGCGGCGCCTACCGCGTCACCGAGGGCCTGATCGACAAGTACGGCGCCCGCCGGGTGGTCGACGCACCCATCTCGGAAGAGGTGATCGCCGGCTGCGCGATCGGCGCCGCGATGAGTGGGTTGAGGCCCGTGGTGGAGATGATGACCATCAACTTCTCACTCCTGGCCTACGACCAGATAGTCAACAACGCGGCCAAGGTGCGCTACATGTTCGGCGGCAAGGTCAGCGTGCCGCTGGTCATCCGCCTTCCGGGCGGCGCCGGTCATCAGCTTTCGTCCCAGCACTCGCACAGCTTCGAGGTTCTCTATGGCTTGATCCCGGGTCTGATAGTGGCGGCGCCGACCAGCCCCGAGGACGGCAAGGGCTTGCTCAAGTCGGCCATCAGGACCAACAACCCGGTCATGTTCCTGGAAAGCATGAGCCTTTACAACCTTCGGGGCGAGGTGCCCGATGGTGACTACACGACCCCTCTGGGCAAGGCGGCGGTTCGCCGACGAGGCTCGGATCTCACGATCATCGGCGTGTCCCGTCAGTCGGTGCTGGCGACGCTGGCCGGACAGAAGCTGGAGGAGGAGGATCTGGACGCTGAGGTGATCGACCTCCGCAGCATCCGGCCGATCGACTGGGAGACGATCACCGAGTCTGTCGACCGAACATCTCGCTGCTTGGTGGTCGAGGAGGGCTGGCCCACCTATGGGGTCGGGGCGGAGATTGCCGCCGGCATCCAGGAACGCTGCTTCGACCACCTCGACGCTCCCGTCCGCCGGTTGGGCGGCGCCGAGGTTCCCATGCCCTACAACAAGGGCTTGGAAAAAGCCTCCATCCCCGCTGTCGATGACATAGTGCGCCACGCCCTGGTCACTGTCGGCAAGCAGTCCGCCGCGGTCTAGTCAGCGGGAGGAAACCATGTCAGAAGTCAACATGCCCAAGCTCTCCGACACGATGGAGGAGGGCACGGTGCTGGAGTGGAAGCAGCAGGACGGCGCCGAGGTGAAGAAGGGCGAGGTGCTGGCCGAGATCGAGTCGGACAAAGCCAGCTTCGAGATCGAAGCCGAGGCGGACGGCGTTCTCCACATAGCCGTCCAGAAAGGTCAGGCCGTCCCGGTTGGTGAGAGGATCGCTAGCATCGGCGGCGAGCCGGCAGCCGCCTCAGCGGAGCCGGAGGAGAAAGCGGTTCAGGCGGCCGCCTCGCAAGGTGGTGGCGACGGGCAGGGCAGCAGCGCGGACGGCACCGAGCATGAGGTTGCGGCAGGTGAGCAGGAGCCCGGCCCGGATCAGGCCGAGGCCCCAGCCGAAGAGCCCGAGAAAGCACCCAAACCTGAAGCCGGCAGCCAGCCTGAGGCGGCTTCGGCAGAGCCGAGCCAGGCGCAGGCCGCAGCGGCGCAGCGCCCCGAGGCCGCAGGCGCGGCCGGAACGAAGGCCTCCCCTCTCGCCCGCCGGCTCGCCTCTGAGATGGGCGTTGATCTCGGCTCAGTCCAGGGCAGCGGTCCGGAGGGCCGGGTAGTCAAGGAAGATGTTGTGGCTGCCGCGGAGCAGGGCGGCACGTCCCAGGCCCGACCGGCCGCCGCCGCGCCAGCACGGGCCGCAGGTGCTTCCCGCCGTCCCGCCTCAGGCAGCGAAACTGTGGAGCCCAACCGCATGCAGGCGACCATCGCCAAGCGCATGGCGCAGTCGAAGACGACGGTTCCCCACTTCTACGTAACCGTCGAAGCGGAGGTCGATGAAGCTGTTCGCCTTCGGGAGCAGCTGAAGAGCTCTTATCCGGGCGCCGAGAAGGTCACGATGACCGATCTCCTCACCCGCGCCTGCGCGATAGTCCTGACCCGCTTTCCTGAGGTGAACAGCTCCTGGGTCGAGGGCAGGTTCGAACGCAAACACGGAGTCAGCATCGGGCTCGCGGTGCCGCCCAGTGAGGGCCTGGGCCTGCTGGTACCTGTGGTGCACGACGTCGATCGGAAGGATCTGGTCCAGATCTCGATCGAGACGCGGCAGGTGATCGAGCGGGCGCGCTCGGGCAAGCCTGGCGCGGGCGACTTGGAGGGAGGCAGCTTCAGCATCTCCAACCTCGGCATGTATGGCGTGGATGAGTTCTCTGCCATCATCAACCCGCCCGAGTCAGCGATCCTGGCGGTGGGCGCGATCAAGGATGTCGCTCTGGTTCGAAATGGGCAGCTGGTTGTCGGCAAGGTGATGCGCATGACGCTGTCGGTCGACCATCGGGTCTTCTACGGCGCCACCGCCGCCCAGTTCATGGCGGAGCTGAAGCGCCTGCTCGAGAACCCGATCAGTCTCGTTCTGCCGCCGGAAGAGTAGAGCCCTGGCGCCTGACAGCGACTGCAGCACTGGCCCCGCGTGCCGGCCCGCTTGTGACGGGCCCTCGTGACCCCTGCCGAGGAACTGGAGAGACTACTTTCCGGTGGCCTGCGGCCTGGGGAGCCCCAACTGGACGAGCTGGCAGCCCCGGTACCGGGCCGAGCTGGGGCGACGCTGGCGAGGGTGCGCGAGGTGCTGGAGCCGGTCGTGCGTCATTCCAGTGGTGAATGGCCCGCTCTGAGCGAATGGCCGGCCGAGCTGCCTGAATGGTTCCTCCAGCAGTGTGTGGACGATGAGCTGCTGCGCGACTGCGTGGTCGATCGCTGGTCGCTGCGCGGCTGGCTTTACTGGCTCCACCCCGATCGGCGCAAGTGGCGCTGGGCCGGCGCCGGCGCTGGCGCCGACGAACTCCGCATCCAGCTGCAGGTTCTAGAGCGGCCCTATCTGCGGGGCGCGCTCGAGTGGCTGCTGAAAGTAGCCACTGCCTGAGGCCGTCAGCCTGAAGGTGGCTTGATCGGCTGCTTGACCAGAGGCGCCGGCCGGGGCTCGACGGCGCGAGGCACAGCAGCCGGGGCCCGCGACGGCAAGGTCAGGGTGAGGGTGAGCTGCCCATCATCGGCCAGTTCACTGCGGAGGTCGCCCCCTTGGGCGCGGGCCAGCTCACGCGAGATGGCCAGGCCCAGGCCGACGCCGCCGGCCGCTGAAGAACGGGAGGGATCTGCCCGGTAGAAGCGATCGAACATGCGAGTTGGGTCAGGCCTGTGAGGTCCGACGCGGTTGTTCACGGCAACTGTCACCACCCCGCTGGACCAGCCGGCCGTCACGCTTACAGCCGTCTTGGCAGGCGCGTACTTCACTGCGTTGTCGAGCAGGTTGTCAAGGATCTGATGCAGACGCTCGGGGTCTGCCAGCGCCGGCGGCAGGTCTTCCGGCGCTCTCAGCTCCAGCTTCAGCTGACGCTCGTCGGCGCGCTGTCGGAGCAGCTCGATCTCCTGCTGCAGCTGGCTGGTCAGGTCGACAGCCGTCGTCTGCAGCGACATCTGCCCGGACTCGGCCCGCGCTAGATCCAGCAGCTCCTGGGAGAGGCGCAGGACCCGCTCCGCCTCCTCGTGCAGGATGGCGGCGGCGCGCTGCTTGTCGCTTTCGCTCGAAAGGCTGCCGTCGGTGAGGGCCTGACTGAAGCCGATCAGGCTCGTCAGCGGCGTCTTCAGCTCGTGCGACACGTTGGCCAAAAAGTCTCGCTGCAGAGCACGCGATCGCTCCACCGCCTCCGCCATCCGGTTGAAGGAGCGGCCGACCAGGCCTATCTCGTCTCGACCTGAGACATCCACCCGGCGCCCGTAGTCACCGGCAGTTATCGCCTCCGCTCCGGCCTGCAGCTCGCGCAATGGCCGGGTGAACATGCGCCCCAGCAGCACTGTCGCCAGCAGGGCCACCAGCAGCCCGACGGCGCCGGCCAGCAGCAGCCGGGGCAGGAGCTGCTGCGTGGTCTGGGCGGTGATGTCCTGGGTCGGCCTGACCAACAGGATCCAGGTGGCGAAGCGGTTCTGCGTCGTCTGGGCCGCCACCACCAGGTAGCTGCGATCAGAGATCTTGACAGTTCCTTCTCGCACGCGCTGGCCGGCAACAACGGTTTCCGCGCCGAGTGGGATCTTCTCTCCGACGCCCAGCTGAGACTGGCTGTCATAGATCACGAACGGCTCGCCCACCGGCCGCCGCGCCCCATTCCGAACCTGGTCCAGCAGCACCAGCCGGGCGCCGTCCAGGTTGAGCGAGGCGACCCTGGCGTTCACGACGGCGGCGAACTCATCCTCGCTCCCGACTGTCTCGGTGCACCTGTTGCTGACCCGGCTGACGCAGTCGAGGCCGACTATCTGGGGCTTGATGAGGAGCGCATTCTTCGCCAGCTGGTCTCTGGCCGTCTGCTCCTCCAGCCGGCTGACGAACGCCCAGGTGAGTCCACCGCTCAGGATCAGACTCACCGCCACTATGCCCACCGCGGCCAGCAGCAGGCGAAGTCGGAAGCTCAGGGCCGGTTCACCCCGTCTAGCTTGTAACCGACGCCCCACACCGTCTGGATGGCCGGCTCCCGGATGCCGGCGGCCGTCAGCTTCTCCCTCACCTGCTGGACGTGGACGTCGACTGTGCGGGTATAGCCGGGAAAGTCATATCCCCACACCCTCTCCAGCAGTTCATTGCGGGGAAAGACACGACCGGGATGGCGAGCCAGGAGCGCGAGCAGATCGAACTCCTTCGGGCGCAGCTGAAGGCGCGCGGTCCCGCAGCGGACCTCGTGCCGCTCCAGATCCACCTCCAAGCCGCCGGCGCGGATCACCTTGATCTGGTCGGGCTCCAGCCGTGCCCGACGCACCAGTGCTTTCGCCCGCGCCACCAGTTCCTGGGGGTGGAACGGCTTGGTCAGGTAGTCATCCGCCCCGACCTCCAAGCCGACCACCTTCTCGGTGATGTCGTCCCTGGCGGTGAGCATGATGATCGGGATCTGGCTCTGGCGCCTGATCTCCTTGCAGATGGTCAACCCGTCGACATTGGGCAGCATGAGGTCGAGCACAACGAGGTCAGGCTTAACCTGACCGAACCGGCGCAGCGCATCGGCTCCGTCCCGCACAGCCTCGATCTGGTAGCCCTCGCGAGCCAGATAGAGACGCGCCAACTCGAGGATGTGATCCTCGTCATCGACGATGAGCACCTTCTGTTTAGCCACCGGAGGAGTGGACATGCCCATCAATCATCGGGCCAGAGGCACCGCAATCCGCATTCAAAGCGTGTGACAGGCGTGAACTCTTTGTAAAGGCTGACTTCAATCGCGACCTGACCCTGCCCGAAAGACAAGGCGAACAGGATTTCCAGCGAAGCTGTAGCGCTGGCGCAGCCGGTTCTCCAGGTAGCGCCGATAGGAGAAGTGGACAAGCCCTGAGTCATTCACGAAAAGCACCACCGTCGGGGTCTCCGAGTTCGCCTGCGTCGCATACTTGAGGCTCAGGCGGCGACCGCGGTAGGACGGCGGCGGCCGTTCTGCGAATGCCTCCCGCAGGAGCCGGTTCAACTCGTTGGTAGGGATCCTGATGCGGCGCTGGCCAACCACCTCCAGCGCAGTCGGCAGCAGCTTGCCCACACCCTGGCCGGTCTTGGCCGATAGGGTGATCACTGGAGCATGGGAGACGAACTTGAACTCGTGCAGCATCTGTTTTTGCCAAACCGCCTGGTTCCGCTCCCCTTTCTCCAGCAGGTCGATCTTGTTGACGACGAGAATCAGGCCCTTGCCCGCCTCCAGCGCGTAGCTCGCCACGTGCTGATCCTGGCTCAACACGCCGGTGGTTGCATCCAGCACCAGCAGCACAGCATCCGCGCGCTCCATGGCCTTGATGCCCCGCAGCAGGCTGAAGTGCTCGAGCCGATCGCGGGCCGCCGCCCGCCGCCGGATGCCAGCGGTGTCGACGAGCACCACCGGTAAGCCGTCGAAGCGGATCTCGGTGTCTACCGGGTCCCGCGTGGTGCCGGGCTGTTCCGAGACCAGCGAGCGCTCATCACCCAGCAGATGGTTCAAGAGCGACGACTTGCCGACGTTCGGCCTGCCCATGATGGCCAGGCGAGCAGCCGCCTCTTCCCCCTCCGGCTCGGCCTGGAAGGGCGGCAGCAGGTCCAGCACCCTGTCCAGCAGGTCGTCAACGCCTATGCCGTGCTGACCGGAGAGCATCACAGGTTCCGGAAAGCCGAGCTCCAGGACCTCGTTGCGGAGGTATTCGCGGCGAGGATCATCCGCCTTGTTGGCGGCGACGAGCACCGGCCGACCGGACCTGCGCAGCAGCTCGGCCAGATCCCTGTCGATCGCCGTCAATCCCTGCCGCACGTCGAGCAAGAAGACGAGTACCTGAGCCTCCTCGATGGCTACCCGGGTCTGCCCCTGCGCGTCGTTCTGATCCAGTCCCAAGCCGGCGGTGTCAACCACTGAGAGCTCTCGGCCTCGCCACTCCGTGACGCCGTAGAGCCTGTCGCGGGTCAGTCCCGGAACGCTGTCCACTATCGCCTTTCGCCAGCCGACGAGGCGGTTGAAGAGAGTGGACTTGCCTGTGTTGGGGCGGCCGACAAGAGCTATCAGTGGACGCGCCATGCCAAAGCATTCTTACAATTCGTGGCCTTGCTCGAAGACCGGATCATCCTGAAGCAGAACGACCTCTTCGCCGCCTCCGAGCTGGACGGTGACATCCCCGCCGACAACGAGGACGGCATGGGTCTCTACAGGTCCGACACCCGGTTCCTCTCCAGCTACGAGCTGCGAATCAACGACGTCCGGCCGATCCTGCTCTCCAGCAGCGTGGACAGGGCCTACGTCGCCACGTTCCAACTGGTCAATCCGGCGCTCGGCGAACCGGATCAAGCTGGCTACATCCCGAAGCAGACGCTCAGCATCAGGCGCACGCGTTTCGTCCACAACGGGATGCACGAGAGAATTGGTCTGCAGAACTGGAACACGCATCCCGTCCAGGTGGAGCTGCAGCTCAACTTCGCTGCCGACTTCCTCGACATCTTCGAAGTCCGCGGCTACCACCGCCCCCTGGAGATGGGCCGGCGTGAGCCTGTCGCTCGCACGGCTGAGGGCATGCGTTATTCGTATCTGGGACTGGATCAGGTCCAGCGCCGCACGGAGATCTGTTTTGACCCCATGCCCAGTCAGATCGGTGAGGCTGCCACCTTTCAGCTCGAACTGGCAGCTCAGGAGCGCTTCGTTCTGCTTGTGGACATCCTGCCCCGGCTGGGCGTTGAGGCCGAGCCTGACGGCTTCCACTTCGACGGGGCGCTAGAGTCGCTCGAACACACGTATGCCGGCTGGAATGCGACCTGCACTCATTACGGCACCGACAACGAGGTGCTCGATTCAGAGCTGATCTGGCGGAACCGGGAGGACCTCCGCGTCCTCTGCGACGATCGCTCGACAGGCCTCTTCCCCACCGCGGGGCTGCCCTGGTACGCAGTCCCCTTCGGGCGCGACGCGCTGATCACCTCCTTTCAGACCCTTGCTTTCAACCCAGATTTGGCCCGTGGCAGCCTGCGCTATCTGGCTCGGCGGCAGGGCACCGAGGTCAACCACTTCCGCGAGGAGGAGCCCGGAAAGATCCTGCACGAGATGCGGTTCGGGGAGCTGGCCAACCTGAAGCAGGTCCCCCACACGCCCTACTACGGGACTGTCGACGCCACCCCGCTCTTCCTGGTCCTGCTTGTCGAGCTCGTCGACTGGACAGGCGACACCGACCTCTTTGACGAGCTGCGTGCCAACGTGACTGCAGCGTTGGAGTGGATCGACAGCTATGGGGACCACGACGGGGACGGTTTCGTCGAGTACTCCCAGCACGGCAGCGCGGGAGTCCGGAACCAGGGCTGGAAGGACTCCACGAATTCGCTCATGGACGGCGACCGGCTGGCGTCCCTGCCGGCGGCGCTGGTTGAAGTCCAGGGCTACGTTTACCACGCCAAGGCGGGGTTGGCTCGAATCCTGCGCCATCTGGGCCGCCGTCAGGAGGCGGACAAGCTGCAAGCGCAGGCGGAGGAGCTGTTCAGGCGCTTCAACGAAGCTTTCTGGATGCCTGATGAGAGCTTCTACGCTCAGGCGCTGGACGGTGAGAAGCGGCAGGTCCGGTCGATCACCAGCAACCCCGGCCACTGCCTCTGGTCGCGGATTGCGACAGCGGAGCGCGCGAACCAGGTGGTCGATCGGCTGCTCGCGCCCGACCTCTTCAGCGGCTGGGGCGTCCGCACCCTCTCGGCTCAAGAGCCCAGCTACAACCCCATGAGCTACCACAACGGCTCCATCTGGCCGCACGACAACTCGATCATCGCCGCGGGCATGAGTCGCTACGGCCGCCGTGATGCGACTGAGCTGGTTGCGCACTCAATGATGGATGCGTGCATGCGGTTCTCCGACAAGCGAGTGCCGGAACTCTTCTGTGGCTTTGCGCGAGACGGTCGCTTCGGCACAGGGCCCGGCGAGTACCTGGTCAGCTGCAGCCCGCAAGCTTGGGGGGCCGGAGCCCTGTTCCATTTCCTGCAGACTCTGGCCGGCGTGCAGGTGAGTGCACTGACCGCGCAGCTCAAGATCGACCCCCTGCCCTCGTCGCTCTACAAACTGCTGCGCGTGGAGGGCATGCGCGTAGCGGACGGGGAACTGGACTTCACAGTTCGCCAGTCTGACGGGCAGGTCCGGGTCCAGGTGGATCGGCAGCCGGTGGGCCTGCGGCTGGGGCTACCCGCCTGACCCGCCGGACGTCCCGCCGGATAGCGCTGCTGCATTACACGGCACCGCCCGTCACCGGCGGCGTGGAAGCCATCCTGGCCGCTCAGGCCGATCTCCTCCGAGGCGCGGGGCACGATGTGAGAGTGCTGGCCGGGCGCGGCGACGCCGAACTGATCCCGGAGCTGGACTCACGCCACCCGGAGGTGGAATTGGTGACCCGGGCCCTGGCCGCCGGCGATGACGCCGGCGAAAAGTTCGGTCAGCTCCAGAGCCGACTGCGGACCGTTCTCTCGGACAGGCTCTCAGATCGCGAGCTGGTGCTGGTCCACAACGTGATGACCATGCCGTTCAACCTGCCCGCCGCCGCGGCCCTGGCTGATTTGGGACTGCCCAAGGTGGCCTGGACGCACGATCTAGCCTGGGTGGATCCTCGCCATGCGGCTTACCAGCGCCGGAGCTGGCCGACCTCGCTGCTGCGGCTTCCTCAGGAGCGGACCACCTACGTGGCCATCTCCGAGGTCCGCCGGGGGGAGATCTGCTCGGTGCTCGGCCTCCCGGTTGATCAGGTGCCCATCGTGCCCAACGGCATCGATCCGGCCCAGGTCTTCTCGCTCGGCAGCCACGTGCTGCAGTTGGCGGCCGCGGCCGGCTTCAACGACGCGGATCCCCTGATCCTGGTCCCGGTTCGCATCACTCGCCGCAAACGCCTGGAGCTGGCCTTGGCGGCAGCGGCTATCCTTCGCCGGCGTGAGCCCGCCCTCCGGCTGGTGGTGACTGGACCACTGGGCCCGCACTCCGGCGACAACCTTGCCTATTGGCGGGAACTGGAGAGGCTTCGCTCGCAGCTCGGGCTAGAGGCTGTAGTTTCCTTCCTGCATGAGCAGACCCCGCTTGAGGCGCCGCATCCCATCAGCCAGCAGGACGTCTTCGAGCTCTACCGGCTGGCTGACATGATCCTGCTGCCGAGTGAGTCAGAGGGTTTTGGCCTACCGGTCTTGGAAGCGGCTCTGGTCCGCGCACCGCTGGTCTGCGCTGACCTGCCTGTGCTGCGGGAACCGGGAGCCGGCAACTTCACCTTCCCCCCTTTCGCCTCAGCTGAGGTCGTCGCCGAGACGTTGGCTCAAGCGTTGAGCAGCCCTGCCGCCGACCTGCGCCGGAACGTCCTGCGCACCTTCGCCTGGCCCAGGGTGTTGCGAGCCACCGAGCAGGTCATGGAGCAGGTGCTTGGCGGATAGGCGGCCGCGCCTGCTGATTCCCATCATTCGGGAAAGCTCAGCCGGAGAGCTGCTGGGGATTGCTGAGGCGGTGCTCAGAGGGGAGAACGGAAGCGGCCAGATGCTTGGCGTGGTCGCCCATCCCTTCGGTAGGCCGGTGGCTGAGAACGTGACGGTGGCACGGCGCTACCGAGCGCTGCTGCGCCGGATCAGCGCGCTGCAGGGCCGGCGCCACCGCAGTCTGGGGGCGCAGGTCAGAGTGGCCAACACTGTCGCTCAGGGCGTTCGCGAGGCAGCCTACGAGAACTCGACCGACCTCATAGTCATGGACTGGCCGGACGCCGACGTGACAATGAGGGCCAGCATCGAAGATCTGTTGGAGAGCCCACCCAGCGATCTGGTGCTCGTGAGGGCGGCCCAGCCGGACCGCGCTGCCGCACTTGGGGTGCTGGTGCCGGTCAGGGGTGGTCCCAGCGCCCAGCTCGCGCTTCGTGTGGCCGCCGCCATAGCTACAGCCTGGCAGCAGTCACTGACCGTGCTGCACGTGCGTGACGGCAGGCACTCGCCTGATCGCCGGGAGCGCGAGTCGGACCAGTTTCGCCAACTGGTCAGCGAGTCGGGTCACGACTGCCAGGTGGTCGAAGTCGATTCCCGGAGCCCCAGCGAGGCCATCATCGCCGAAGGCCAGAAGTACGGCGCTGTCGTCCTTGGCGCCTATGCCGAGGTCAGCCGGACCCATGTGGTGGTGGGGTCTCGCCTGGCGCGGGCGGTCGACGCGCTGCACGGCTATGTGATCCTGGCCAAGAGCCCCCAAGCGCTGCCGGCGATCAGCGACAGCGAGGCCCCCACCCCGCTCACGCTTCGCCGCCCCCAGGACATCTCAGCTGTCGTCGATCGCTGGTTCGCGGAGAACACCTTCCACTCGCGTGAGTTTCGAGATGTGGGGCGGCTGGTGGAGTTGAAGCGCCGGCAGGGGCTCACGATCAGCCTGGCCCTGCCCACGCTGAATGAAGCCGGCACGATCCGTGAGGTGGTCACAGTGATGAAGACATCGCTGATGCAGCGCCACCCGCTGCTGGACGAGATAGTGGTGGTCGATTCAGGGTCCGACGACGGCACCATAGACATCGTCCGTTCCCTGGGCGTGCCGGTTTATCCGCATCCCCAGATTCTCTCCGAGCTGGGTGCCTTTCGGGGCAAGGGGGAGGCTTTGTGGAAGAGTCTCCACCAGGTGAGGGGCGACATCGTCGCGTGGTGCGACACGGACATCTCGAACATTCACCCCCAGTTCGTCTATGGCACAGTGGGGCCGCTGCTGACCGATCCCCGGATCGGCTACGTCAAGGGCTTCTACCGCCGACCCCTCCAGTTCGGGGGGGAGCTGCGCACCGCCGGTGGCGGCCGAGTCACCGAGCTGGCGGCCAGGCCTCTGCTGAACCTCTTCTATCCCGAGCTCTCAGGCCTGGTCCAACCGCTGTCGGGCGAGTACGCCGGCAGGCGCGAGGTCCTGGAGCGGCTGCCCTTCTTCACAGGCTATGGAGTAGAGGTCGGCCACCTGATCGACCTGCTGGAGAACTTCGGCCTGAACACCATCGCGCAGACGGATCTGGGCGTGCGCATCCATCGCAACCAGGAGCTCTTGAACCTTTCCAAAATGGCCTTTGCGATCATGCAGGTGGCGCTGAAGCGGCTGGGTGATCGGCACCGCATGCACCTGGTCGAAGAGGTGAACCGCTCAATGAAGCTGATCCACTACGCCAACGGTCCCTTCTTCCTAGAGGTGGTGGAGATTGCCGATCACGAGCGACCGCCGATGGCTTCGATTCCCGAATATGAGCACAGCCGTCGACTGCTCGAGTCGGTGGCAGGAGCTGAGCCGCGGCCTGCCCTGGCGGCTTGGTAGGGCAAACTTCCTAGAGAGTGACCACTGCCGGATGCACTGCCGTGCGGAGGCGGCCCTCCTCTCCTGAGGTGATCGAGAACTCCGCGATACACCGCTGAGCGTGGGGCGCGAATGTGACGAAAGACCTGGGTTGACGACACAACCCCTACTCTGTTGGCGTCGTCGGCGGCGGAACCTGCTAGGCGACTACCAGCTCCTCTTGGCGCAGCGGGCCGCCGTCACGCTCGGCGCGGAAAGAGTTCTGGTCCACACAGCGCCCCTGCACGCAACTGACAATGAGGTAGGAGGCGCCGGCCCAGGAGCGCTCAGCATCAGTGCTGGATGCCTGTGCCGGGTGATCAGGATGGCTGTGGTAGTAGCCCAGCACGTCCAGACCGCGCTCGTCGCATTCCTTCTGAGCCCGGATGTACTCGATCGGGTCAAGCTCGTAGCGATCGCGGGCCCTGTCGACAACAGTGTTCCGGATGGGCCGCGTCTCAGCGACGACCGAGTCGCCCTTGGCGGCGACCAGCAGCCCGCAGATCTCGTTCGGATAGCCCGCTTCAGCGTGGCGCCGGATCTCGTCCAGCGCCATCCGGTCGATTTTCACAGGCGGTAGAGGCCGGTCGAGAGGTAACGGTCGCCCGAGTCGGGGAGGACTGTCACGACGACGCCGGTCTCCAGCTGCTCGAGCAACCGCTCGACGGCCCAGAGCGCCGCCCCGCAGGAGTGGCCGACCAGGATGCCCTCGTTGCGCGCCAGCCGGCGCGCCAGCTCGTAGGAGCGTTCCGTGGGGGCGCCCCAGACATGATCCGCGACGCTCGCATCCCAGATGGCGGGCACTATGGAGCTGGGCAGGTGCTTCAACCCTTCGAGGCCGTGAAACGCATCCTCGGGCTGGACTGCCACTGTGACGATCTTGGCGTTGTGTTCCTTCAGCCGCCGGGCGGTGCCGGTGAATGTGCCAGTGGTGCCCAGACCGGCCACGAAATGCGTTACGCGAGACTCCGTCTGGGCCAGGATCTCGAGCGCCGTTCCGTTGTAGTGCGCCAGGGCGTTGGCCGGATTGTTGTACTGGTCGGGGTAGAAGTAGCGGTCGGGATGAGCTGCAATCAGCTCCCGACAGAGGCGGATTGCCCCATCCGAACCCTCCATGCTGTCGGAGAAGACGATCTGGGCGCCGTAGGCCTGAACCAGCAGCTTCCGCTCCTCGCTGGCGTTGGCCGGCATGACCAGCAGGACCCGGTAGCCCTTGGCAGCCCCGTAGAGCGCATAGGCGATGCCGGTGTTGCCGGACGTGGAATCGATGACTGTTTTATCGGGCGTGAGCTCGCCGCTGCTCTCGCCGGCTTCTAGCATGGCCAGAGCGGCCCGGTCCTTGACCGAACCGGCGGGATTGAACCATTCCGCCTTCCCGTATACCTCGACTCCCGGTCGGTGTTCTTGGAACAGCCGCAGTTGGAGCAGCGGGGTGTCACCCACCAATTCGGTCAACGTGTGCTTGTCGGGAGCCCTGACTGGCATGAATTGTTTCAGATGTCGAAACCCGGCGGAATCCCGCTCTGTTCCTTCGGCCTGCGGTCTCAGCGTGGCTCGGGCCTAAACCCGGACGAGCCGGATGACCAGTTCCCCGGCCAGGGCGAGCAGACCGCCGGCGGCGTAGCCGACGACTGACCGGCGCAGCACAGTGCCTCCTTCAACGGCAAGGATGTTGAGCAGGGCTTTGCCGGCCAGGAGGCCGGCTCCCAGCAGCACCAGGCTGGGGCTGTGCAGAACCAGGCCAGTGATCAGCACGAGGCTGAACAGCAACACCTCCAGCATCTGGACGACCGTGTAGACGTTCACAGGAGCGCCGGTGACAGGTTCAGCCGCTGCCCAACGCCTGCCGGAAATCGCTCAGCAGGTCTTCGGCAGCCTCGATGCCTGCCGAAACGCGAACAGTGCCCGGCCCGATGCCGCGGCTCATCTGTTCCGCGAGCGAAAGGGAACGGTGGGAGGCCAGCGCCGGATAGGAGATGGTGGTCTCGACGCCACCGAAGCTGGCTGCGAAACGCACCAGCCTGAGGCGATCCAGCATCGCCTGCACGGCAGGCCTTCCACCGGCCAGGTCGAAGGCGAACATGCCGCCAGTGCCATCGGGCAGCAGTCGCGCGCTGAGCGCCTGGCCAGGCGGGGTTGAGAGTGAAGGGTGCCAGACTCGCTCCACTTGGGGCAGCTTCGCGAGCCCCTCGGCCAAACGCAAGGCATTGGCGCTCTGTCGAGGCACCCGCAGGGCCAGTGTGCGCAGGCCGCGCAGCGCCAGCCAGGCCTCGAAGGGCCCTAGCGAGCCGCCTGTGCGGATGACGCGTTGGCGCACGGCCTCGATCAGCTGCTGCTCAGCGCAGACGACGCCCGCGATGAGGTCCGAATGGCCCGCCAGGTATTTGGTCACGCTGTGGACTACGGCTGTCGCCCCCCAGGCAAGCGGGCGGCAGAGCAGCGGTGTGGCATAGGTGTTGTCCACCACCACCGCGCTCCCCTCTGTGCTCGCCAGCGCGGAGATGCGTTGCACATCGTTCACGCGAGCCAGCGGGTTGGTGACTGTCTCGCAGATGACAACAGCCGCGCCAGGCAGCGCTGCCTTCAGCGCATCTTCGTCGGCGAGGTCGACCTCTCGGATCTCATAGCCCAGCGGCTCCAGGTCGGAGCGAAGAAGCGCCAGACTGACGCCGTAGGCGTCGCGATCGACGACGAGTGGACGCGGCCTTGAGGCAAGCGCCAGCACAGTGCAGAGGATTGCGGCCATCCCCGACGCAGTAGCCACTGCCGCAGTCGCGCCCTCCAAGTCCGCGACGGCCGCCTCGAGGCTGGCCACGTTTTCGTTGGAGTTCCGGCCGTAGAGATGACCCGGCCGGCGCCCAGCGGCCACATCGTCGTAGTCGTCAAGGCTGTCGAAGACCTGGGCCGAGGCCTGGACCAGTGGCGGCGCCAGCGACTCGCCTGCCGCCGGGCGCCAGCCCGCGTGAACCACGCGGGTCTCCGGCCGCAGGTGGCCTTCATCGTTCCGATCGGTCGCCTTCATGCCGTCGGGCGCATTGCGTTCGCGGATGCGTGCAGCTTCGGCTTCGGGCGACGCAGATCAGTGTGCGGCTGCGCCTGGCAGAGCCAGCTGTCGCAGCTCGCCGGGATGGGAGTCTGGAGGGGCAGGCCGGCCTTCCCCTCCGCGCAGACGCTCAGCCGACTGTGCGAAGGCGGCTCCGGCCCGCATAGCGAGCCGATGCTCCCAACTCCGCCTCGATCTGGAGAAGCCGGTTGTATTTGGCGACCCTTTCGGAGCGCGCTGGAGCGCCCGTCTTGATCATGCCCACCCCGGTGGCCACTGCAAGGTCCGCGATGGTCGTGTCCTCGGTCTCGCCAGAGCGGTGCGAGATGACAGCACTGTAGCCGGCCGATCTGGCCATCTCGATAGCGCCCAGCGTCTCGCTGAGGGTGCCGATCTGATTGACCTTGACCAGGATCGAGTTTGCCACGCCCGCTTCGATGCCGCGCGCCAGGCGCTCGGGATTGGTGACGAAGAGATCGTCACCGACGAGCTGGACCCGGCCGCCGAGGCGCTGGCTGAGAAGCTCCCAACCTGCCCAGTCATCCTCGGCCATACCGTCTTCGAGGGACACTATCGGATAGCGCTCCAGCCATCCCTCGTAGAGGGCCGCCAGCTCCTTGGCACCCAGCTGACGGTTCTCGCCTCGCAGCCGGTAGGCGCCTTCCTCGTACAGCTCGGTGGCCGCAGCATCGATGGCGATGGCGACGTCTGCGCCCGGCTCATAGCCGGCTTCGCCGATCGCGCGGACCAGAATCTTGAGCGCCTCCTCATTTGATTCCAGCTGGGGGGCAAAGCCACCTTCATCTCCGACAGCCGTGGTGAGGTGACGCGCTCCGAGCACTTTCTTCAGTGAGTGGTACACCTCCGCCACCGCCCGCAGCGCCTCAGCGAAGGTGGAAGCGCCGACGGGGCAGATCATGAACTCCTGGAAGTCCACGTTGTTGTCCGCGTGAGCGCCGCCGTTGAGCACATTGGCAAGTGGCAGCGGCAGCAGGCACGCCTGGGTGCCGCCCAGGTACCGATAGAGCGGCAGCTCGGCGACCTGAGCCGCGGCGTGAGCTGCGGCGAGGGAGACGCCCAGGATGGCGTTGGCTCCCAACCGGCCTTTGTTGGGACTGCCGTCCAGCTCCAACAGGCGCCGGTCGAGCGCGGACTGCTGCATCACGTCGAGGCCTTCGATCGCCGTCGCGATCTCCCCTTCGACGTTGGCTATGGCGGTCAGAACCCCCTTTCCGCTGAAGCGCTCGGGGTCCGCGTCGCGAAGCTCAACTGCCTCGTGCGCCCCGGTGGAGGCGCCCGACGGCACGCCGGCCGTGCCGTCGCCAAACTGTGTGTGCACGGTGACGCTGATGGTTGGATTGCCGCGGGAGTCGAGGATCTCGAGCGCGCTCAGTCCTTCAATGGGCACCATACGGCCAGAAGTTTAGTGTCCTGGCACTACGCGTAGCCGGCGGAATCGCCGGCTGGTGGCTGTTCAGGGAGATCGCTGGCTCGGCTGCACTGAGAACCCGTAGTCCAGCAGCCGCTCGGCGTCGTCGACCATCACGTTCGAGTGCATGACCACCGCCAGCAGATGACGGTTGCCCCTGGCCGCCGTGGCCGCTATGCAGGGGCCTGCTTCATCTGTGTTGCCGGTCTTGATCCCGTTGGCTCCCGGGTAGGTGGTGAGAAAGCGATGCAGCCAGTTGTTGGCGTCAAAGGCGGGATGGCCTGCATTCGCCGCCAGGTGCATCTCCGGAATGCTGGCCATCTGGACCAGCTCCTGGTAGTGGTTTTCGATCGCCATGGCCGCCAGCGCCAGATCGTAGGCGCTGCTTCGCATGCCTGGTGCATCCAGGCCCACAGGAGTCGTGAAGTGGCTGTTCTTCATGCCGAGCTTGGCCGCCTTGGCGTTCATCGCGGCGATGAAGTCGTCACGCGGTCCGAGCCCCGAGGCCAGCGTATCGGCAGCGTCGTTGCCAGAGACGACGAAAAGGCCTGTGAGCAGCTCGCGCACTGTCAGCACCTGGCCTGCCTTGATGCCCATCAACGTGGCTTCCGGCTCGATCGCCTTCTCCGCGTCCATGTCGGTTTGCGGAGTGACGGTCACCGTCTTGTCCAGCGACCCGGCCCGCTCGTAGGCGACCATGCCGGTGACAAGCTTGGCCAGGCTGGCAGGCGCACGCTGGGTCTGGGCGTCGCGAAGCCAGAGGATCTCGCGCGCGTCAACGTCCACCAGAATCCCGGCTAGACCGTGGAAGTCGATCTTCACGTCAGGATGCTGATCTGCCCAGTTGCTGGAGAGATCGAGGTCCGCCGGCGCGTTCGGCACCACGCTTGGATGCGCCAGCGGCGAGTTGGGGACGGCCGGGCTGGCACCGAGGAGAGGTAGGGCGCCGGCCACTGGGCGCCCGGTCAGAGTCGGGCTGGCTCGAAACTCGCGCACGAGCATGAAGCTGGTGGCCACAACAACTGCCAGCACCAGAACGCTGAGCAGCGTCAGATCACGGCGGAAGCGACGCCTCCCCCGGTTGTGACGACTGCCTGGGCTGGGGGTCGAGAAGGGTTCAGGCGCTGACGTGGTGGCTGGATTGTAGTCGAGCCCGCCAAGCGGACGAGTCGCGCGCGGCCCGAGCCGCCTGAGCCGCCTTCTGACAGCGGCGCTCAGGCCGCCGCGTCCAGCCTCTCGATGATGGCGTCCGCCACCTGGCTGGTGCCGACAGCTGTCGGATCGTTGCGATCGGGCTTCAGATCGTAGGTCAAGGATCGCCCTTCTGCTATCACGCCCGCGATGGCCGATTCCAGTGCGTCGCCGGCCTCCACCTCCTGCAGATGGCGCAGGAGCAGGACGCCGGAGAGCATGACAGCCATCGGGTTGACCTTGTTCTGTCCGGTGTACTTGGGCGCACTGCCGTGCGTCGCCTCGAAGACGGCGCCATTGACGCCGATGTTGGCGCCGGGCGCCAGCCCCAGACCACCTATCATCCCGGCGCCCAAATCCGAGATGATGTCCCCGTACAGATTGGGGCAGCAGAGCACGTCATATTCAGTCGGACGCAGCACCAACTGCATGCACATGTTGTCGACTATGCGATCTTCGAACTCGAGGTCCGGATTCCGCTGCGCGACCTCACGGCCGACAGCCAGAAAAAGGCCGTCGGTGTGCTTCATGATGTTGGCCTTGTGGACCAGCGTCACCTTCCGACGGTGGTACTGCCGCGCGTAATCGAACGCGTACTGAACTATTCGTTCGCTCCCGGAAACGGAGATGGGCTTGATGGAGAGCCCGCTGTCGGGCTGGATTCGCTTGCCGCTCAGCTGCGAGATCTCACTCAGCAGCCGGTCACAGTCGGGCGTCCCCCGTTCGAACTCGATACCCGCATAGATGTCCTCGGAATTTTCCCGAATGATTACGAAGTCCAGGTCGTCGCGCAGGTTGCGGGCGCCCTCATAGGCCTTGATGGGTCTGACGCAGGCGTAGAGCTCCAGTTCCTGTCGCAGGGCTACGTTGACACTCCGAAACCCGGTTCCAACAGGAGTGGTGATGGGACCTTTGAGAGCGACGCCTGTGCGCCGGATGGAATCGAGCACGTGCTTGGGCAGCGGTGTGCCGTGCTCTGCCATGACGTTCTCACCAGCCTGCTGAACGTCCCAGTCAAACTGGACCCCTGTCGCCTCCAGAACTCGGGTGCTGGCCTCGCAGATCTCGGGCCCGACGCCGTCGCCAGGGATGAGAGTTACCGAATGGCGCGCCAATGGAGCTCCCCTACTTGTTGAAGTAGTCGGCGTTGATCTTGATGAAGGAAACCCACTCTGACGGCACCTCGTCCTCGGGAAAGATCGCATCGACAGGGCAGGGGTCGACGCAAGCGCCGCAGTCGATGCACTCATCAGGGTCGATGAAGTACATGTCCGAGTCGTCGTCGGTGTGGATGCAATCGACAGGACAGACCTCGACGCAGGAGGCGTCCTTGATCGAGATGCAGGGTTGGGTGATGATGTAGGCCACTACGCCGCCATTCTAGAGATTGAGCGGGCCCGTCAGGAGCGTGCGGCGGAGGGGTCGGCCCGGTTCATCATGGCCAGGGCGGCGCTCTCGAAGTAGTCCAGGAATGCCTCCCGGATCTGGGGCTGGAGGTCGACGGACTCAACCGCCGCCGTCATGTGCCGGAGCCAGGCCTCGCGCTCGGCGTGACCGATCGGAAATGGTGCGTGGCGCATGCGGAGCCGAGGATGGCCGCGTTGATCGCTGTACCAGGTAGGACCGCCCCAGTACTGGATCAGGAACAGGCGCAGGTGCTCGGCCGCGCGCCAGAGCTCCTCCTCGTCGGAGCCATAGAGTGGGCGCAGGACCGGGTCCTTGGCGACGGCTGAGTAGAACCTTTCGACGATCAGGGTGAAGGTGCGCTCGCCGCCAGCCTGTTCGTAGACAGTCGCCGCAGCCCCCCTCAGGACAGCGCCTCCTCGGGATCCAACGCCGGCACGTCGTCGGTGTAGGCCGAAGCCTGCATGTTGAACAGTTTGGCGTAGCGGCCGTTGAGCCTCATCAGCTCCGTGTGGGGGCCCTCCTCGACCAGCCGGCCGTGCTCCAAGAAGAGGATGCGATCCGCCTGGCGCACGGTTGAGAAGCGGTGGGAGATGTAGAGCGCGCTCCGGCCTTCGCTGAGGCGGCGAAGACGCGCGAAGAGCTCGTACTCAGCCTGGGCGTCGAGGGCTGACGTGGGCTCGTCCAGGACCAGGATGGGCACCTCGCGCATGAAGGCGCGGCCCAGCGCGACCTTCTGCCATTCCCCGCCGGAGAGGTTGGCGCCATCGTCGAACCACTTGCCGAGAGGCGTGTCGTAACCGTCAGGCAGCTCCTCCAGCAGCTTGGCGGCGCCCGCCTTCCGGGCGGACTCCTGGATCTTCAGCCTGTCCTCGAGGCCCGGGAGGTCGCCGAGGCCAATGTTCTCACCGGCTGTCGCCTGATAGGTCACGTAGTCCTGGAACATGGCGCCGATGGTCTGTCGGAGCTCGTCAGGGTCGAGCTCGCGGATGTCGATGCCGTCCAGCAGGATCCTGCCCCCGCTGGGATCGTAGAGGCGGCAGAGCAGCTTGATCAGGGTGGACTTGCCGGCGCCGTTGCGACCGACGACGGCCACTGTCTCGCCCGGCGCTATTCGGAAGCTCAGGTCGGTCAGGGCCTGGGCGCCGGAGCCGGGGTAGGCGAAGGAGACGTGCTCGAACACGATCTCGCCTCTTACGGGACGCGGCAGCTGCCGGGGCTCAGAGGGTCGCTGGATGCTAGTCGGCGTTTCTAGCAGCTTGTAGAGGTTGTTCAGGTAGAGGTTGTTCTCATACATCGAGGAGAAGCCGCTCATCAGACCCTGGATGGAGGTCTGGACCGACGAGGCCGCCTGAGTGAAAAACGTCAGGTCGCCCAGAGTCAGACGTCCCGCGATCGCCTGGACGGCGACGTAGAGATAGGTGGCCGAGCCGGCCAGGATGGAGATCAGGCCCCAGAGACTGCCCACCAGGTAGCGGGTGGTCACCAGCCTGCGCTGTCTGGCGTAGTAGCTGTTGGCCAGGAGCCGAAAGCGCTGCAGGAAGTAGCCGCTCAGACCGAACAGCTTCACTTCCTTGGCGAAGGTGTCGGTCGTTACCAGGCTGGTCAGGTAGACCATTCGCCGCCGGATCGGCGAGGCCCACCGGGCGACGTTGTACCCCCGCCAGCCGTAGCGGGTATCGGAGATGAATTGCGGGATCGGGGAGATGAGGGCGACGAGAGCCAGGAGCGGGCTCAGTTTCACCAGTGCCACGACCATCGTTGTGAAGGTGATGGCGGTCTGAATGAGTCCGAACGCTGTCGAGATCATCACCACCGGCCGCATCGCGGCCTCCTGCTGCGCCTGCCGGAGCAGGTCATAGGAGGCGGAATCCTCGAAGAACTGCAGGTCCAGCTGGCCGGCGTGGTCCATGACCATCGACTGGATCGTCAGCGAAACCTTCTCCTGCAGCAGCTGCTGGGTGATGTTGCGAAGGGTGCTGAGGACCGAGCTCACTGCATAGATGAGGAACTGCAGGACGGCGAGTTCAACGATGACCATGAGCGTGGTGGTGACAGGCAGCTGGATCAAACCCAGGCTCAGGCTCGCCTGGTCGGGTGCGTGCAGAGCCCGCACCTTGATGCCCTCCACCACGGCGTTGATGAGCAGCCTTGCCGTGTAAGCGGTGGCCAGAGGGATGAAGCCGCTGAACACAGTGGCGATGGCGAGCCCGATGGTCAGCGCGGGGCTTGCCTGCCAGACGAGCCGCAGGACGCGCGGCAGCGACGCCAGGGTGCCGGCTGCCGCCCCGCGGGCGCTCTGCAGGCGGCTGCGAAGGTCCTGAGGCTGGTTCTCGGGCTCGGGCTCGGGGATGTCGGCCGGACCGGTGATCCCGCTCTGCGGGGTCTTTCCGCCCTGCCGCCTCCTAATCCACCAGTGAGGGTCCACGCCGTCTTCCTACCCCTTTAGCCCTCTCGCCAATTCCCCGTCGCTTCGCAAGACCAGCAGGCCGGCGATGGCAGGTCCACCGGCGTGGGACGTGCGGCGGGCACGAGGATCAGCCGCCGCCGGTCCTCGGATGCGTCAGCCGCCGCTACACCAGCGGTGTAGGTGACGTCCTGCGCATGGGGGCGGCGAAATTGTCGATGGTCGTCCTGACGCAGAAGACCGCGGAATCTCTCGTCCTTGCCCACGCCTGCGAAGGTGTTCCTCGGGCGATGGTACGCGCCAACCGGGCGCCGGACCATGGCGGGTTCCCTCAGTGGCAAGCATGGATCGGCGGGACGGAGAGGCCCCTAGACACGTGTTGACGATAGCCCGGCTTGCGGCCAGCGTGGCTGGCTGCACCCCGGTCACCGATACACCCACGGGGCGACTGAGATGACCAGCTGTGGCTCTTAGGTAGTCAGCGGCCGGGTCTCGCTTCGAGACGTTGCTTGAGTCTGAGGCAATTCGATGGCATCTCCTTACGGGCTTGCCTGCGGATGACGAGGGGCACGAGTAGCTTGCCGATGCCGTGTCCCTCGAAGTCGACCTCGATCATGACGCGCGACTGTGCGGTCCCGTTGTGGGGCCGGACGGTGACGTTGACTGTCGCCCTGATCGGTCCGTCGATGCCATGAATGGCCCACCTCGTTGACGGGTCGAGCGTCGTAATCTCCGACGTCACTTCCCGCTCGGCACCGCCGATGCGACGCGTCGTTAGACACTTTGAGCCCACACTCGGGGTCTTGTCGGCTTCCATGCTTCCCCCGACCACGCCCGTCTGCCATTCGGCGAACCTGGCGGGGTCGGTCACGTAGGCGAATACTTCGTCCTGCGGACGGGCGATATCGATGCTCGACACGATCGGTGCCATCACCTTTGTCCCAGGGTTGTCGTTGGTCGGTGTCCTTTGACGGGACTCACGCGCCCAGGATGTCCGCAAATCGCCGCAGATAGAGCGGCCAGCCGCCCTCGGAGTCGACTCCTCCGCGCACTGCCTGCCAGCCCGCGCCGTGTCGATCGAGGTTGCGATGCTCCAGCTCGACGCGCGTGCGGTCTGGCGCCTCGGCGATGAATCGCACCTCAACCTCGCTGGTTTTGTCAAGGTCGGTTTCGATTTGCCAGTTGGGGTCGATGTCCCAGCTGAGGACGACCCGATCCGGAGGCTCATAGGCGAGGACGCGCGCCCAGCGGCATTCGCTGCCGTCCGTACCACGGTCATAGACATGCCCGCCCTTGCGCGGTTCGAAGACCGTCTCGGCAATCTCGACGCTGAGTAGGTTGTGCTCGCGCGGCTTGAAGGTGCCGAAGCGCTCGGTGAACACCGAGAACGCGCGCTCGATCGGCACCTCGACGACGACCTCATGGCGGATGGACGTGGCTTCTGCTGGTGTGGTCATGAGCTCTCCTTTTGGGGTTGTTCCACGGCGGCTTTGTAGGCTCCAAGGGCGCTGCGCCAGTACCGGTCGAGGTCGGCGCGGAGCTCGGCCAGACCGTCGGGGTTGATCCGGTAGATGCGGCGGTTGCCAGCGGATTGGTCGACGACCAGCCCGGCGTCCTTGAGGACCTTGAGGTGCTGCGAGACGGCAGGTCGGCTGACCGGGAGCCGACTCGCGAGCTCCGCCACGGCGCAGGGGCGATCGGCGAGCCGTTCGAAGATTGCTCGTCGCGTGTGATCGCCAAGAGCGGTCCAGCCGGAACCTTCGTAAGTCTGCACGCACCGTAAGTATAGACTTACACGATTTCCGTGTCAACCTTGCGACCACCACCCACCTCACCGGGGCGCTGGGCAGGCGGACCCCGCTGGTCGCCTTCAACGCACGCCTCAAGGCCAGGCCCCCTCAGCCCGAAGCACCCACTCACTACAGGGTCCGTCAGGATCGCATCGATGCCAAGGGCAAGGTCACTCTGCGCTACCTCGGCAAGCTGCGCCACATTGCGGTCGGCGCCGCCCACCGCAACCGTAAAGTCCTCCTCCTGGTCGCCGGCCCCGAGGTCCGGGTCGTAACGACCGATGGCGCCCTGCTTCGTCGACTCACCCTCGACCCGAATCGGAACTATCAGCCACTCGAAGGCCGCTGGCCTGTGCACAATGTCTTGCGACAAGTGTCAACGATGTCCTGAGACATGACAGTGGCGGGGCATCGTTGACACTCTTCGAACTCGTCTGGGATCGCCAGCGGCGACTTGAGATCGACGCTGCAGGGGCTTGGGCCTTCCGCCGAGCAGCCGACAGGTCATAGTCCGTCCTTGATCAGGAGCGGGAAGCTCCCAGGTTAGTAATTGGTCGGGGGCCAAGCGCGTTCGGGCGGTCACGCACCTGGGGCAAGACTGAGATGTGGGCAGCGTTGAAATGCAGGCGGCGGCCGGAGAAAGGTCGCGGGCTCGACGGTGGCAGGAGACCGAACTGAGGAGCCACACCGCCGGCGGTCCTGCCCTCGCTCCCAGTGGGATGGGTACTGGAAACTGGTCACTCGGCCCTCTTCGAGGTGGGCGTAGTGTCGTATTCACCGGGGTTGCGATAGCGAAGGTCGCGGATGATTGACTTGGCACTCGGGCAAGTGATGGCCGACCCTGACTTCGCAGAGAACGGCACGCCGCTGATAGAAATCTGCCCAAAGGAAGTAGTCGCCTTAGTGGGTTCGATTCCGATCCACCCCGCCAGACCGCTAGTCTTCAGCTGTTGTCCAACCGATAGTCAGGAGGCGGAGCCATGGTCAAGAAGATCCTGCTAGCCGAGAGCGACATCCCGGAGCGCTGGTACAACATCCTGCCCGACCTTCCGGGCCCCCCCGCACCGTATCTGCACCCGGGGACACTGCAGCCGATGGGCCCCGCCGACCTGGCGCCGATCTTCCCGCAGGCGATCGTCGCCCAGGAGGTTTCGGCCGAGCCCTGGATCGAGATCCCCGACCAGGTCCGTGACGTCTACCGGATCTGGCGCCCGAGCCCCGTCTACCGCGCCGAACGCCTGGAGAAGGCGCTGGACACGCCCGCTCGGATCTACTTCAAGTACGAGGGCGTCTCGCCGGCCGGCTCCCACAAGCCAAACACCGCCGTTCCGCAGGCCTACTACAACGCGCAGGAGGGCGTGAAGCGCCTGACCACCGAGACGGGCGCCGGGCAGTGGGGCTCGGCGCTGGCCTTTGCGGGTGCGCTCTTCAACCTCGAGGTGACCGTTTACATGGTCAAGGTCTCGTACGAGCAGAAACCCTACCGACGAGCCATGATGGAGGCCTGGGGTGCAACGGTGCATGCGTCGCCCACGGACCTCACCAATGCCGGGCGCGGCATCCTCGAGCAGGATCCGGACTCCCCTGGCAGCCTAGGCATCGCGATCTCCGAGGCGGTCGAGGACGCCGCCACCCATGACGATGCCAAGTACTCGCTGGGTTCGGTGGTCAATCACGTCCTGCTCCACCAGACGGTCATCGGCCTGGAGGCCAAGAAGCAGATGGAGATGGCGGGGGAGTACCCCGACGTGGTCATCGCGTGCGTCGGCGGCGGGTCCAACTTCGCAGGCCTGACCTACCCGTTCATCGGTGACCGCCTCAAGGGCGAGCGGTCGAAGACGCGTTTCATCGCCGCCGAGCCCGCCGCCTGCCCCACCCTGACGCGGGGCGCCTACGCCTACGACTTCGGAGACGCGGTGGGCCTGGGCCCGGTCGTCAAGATGTTCACCCTCGGCCACAGCTTCGTGCCCGATCGCATCCACTCCGGCGGCCTCCGCTACCACGGCGACGCGCCCTCCCTGTGCACGCTGGTCGATCAGGGCATCGTCGAGGGCCGCGCCTACAAGCAGAACGAATGCTTCGCCGAGGCCGTGCGTTTCGCGCGCTCCGAGGGCTTCCTGCCGGCGCCTGAGGCCGCGCACGCGCTGCGGGCGGTGGCGCAAGAGGCCGCTGCCGCGCGGGAGGCGGGTGAGCCGCGGACGATACTCTTCGGCTTCTCCGGCCATGGCCATTTCGACATGTCGGCCTACGACGCCTACTTCGCCGGCAAGCTGGAGGACGTGGAGCTGTCGCAGTCGCGGATCGACGCCGCCATTGAGGAGCTGCCGAGAATCCCAGCCGGGGTCTGAAGCCGCATTGGCGGAATGGCGAGAAAAGGGGTCATCGGCCTGGGCATGGTAACCCTTTACCGCCTCGAAAAGAGGCACGTCATCGGCAGAACGATGCCAGCAAGGCGACCACCCGCCGGCGGCTGGCATCGGCGCGCCCGCTATGGGGCCCTAATCGGTCAATCCACTGAGGTGTGCTGATCATGGTCGGCCAACATATGAGTCCCGCGCGTCTCGCCCTCGTCTTGGCCGCTGTTGTTGTCGTGGGGTGTGCTTGCTTAATCGCCGGTAGCGTAGCCGGCTTCCTGCCACGTGTTGCTGCTGTGACAGCGGCGACTGCACTGGTGGGGTACTTTATCGTATACGGAGTGCTGTACTACCTTCGCTTCCTGCGTGGTTAACTGGCCGCGAGCTGGGTCGCTCAAGATCCGTCTCGGCTTCGCGGCGCTTAACGGCGCGCTCCCGATCGCATTTTATGGCGCCGCCACGACTCTTGATCGGAGCCCGCCAGCCCGGTGAGCATCCGTCCGAATTTGTTCACGCCTGCGGAGGAAGGAGAGCCGCAACTGTGTCAACGCTAGCCCTCTATCGTCCGGTTTGGCTGCTTTCGAGAGCCACAAGCTCAGCGACCGCTCTGACCTCCAGGTCAACCTCGCCAACGGCAACCTGGTCATCCATGGCCAGGATCTCTCAATCCGCGGCTATGACGCCGGCAACAGCCTGACCGCACTCGCCGAGCCGGGCGGCAGCATCAGTGGCAGCGCCTGCGGGAGCAACCCCTGCTCCAGCTTCCAGTACAACAACAACGGCCAGCGCACCAAGAGCACCTTCCCCGGCGGCGCCACGCTGAACATCGGCTACGACAACGCCGGCAACGAGACCTCGGTAGTCGGCAAGAGCTCCAGCTCGGCGGTGCTGACCAGCTTCAGCTAGACCTACAACGTCGGCACCAAGGACACCGCGCTGCGCAAGACAGTGACCGAGTCCGACGCCGTCTTCAGCGGCACCAGCACCTATGTCTACGATGCCTTCAACCGGCTGACTTCGGCCCTCAACACCAAGATCGGCAATATCAACTTCGCATATGATGCCGCCGGCAACCGGACCTCAGACACCAACGGCTCCTACAGCTACAACGCCGCCGACCAGCTGACCGCCGCACCCGGAGTTTCAAGCTGGTCCTACGATGGGGCCGGGAACCTGACCGGCAACTCGAGCGGGGCGAGCATCAGCTACAACGACCAGAATCAGTCGACCTCGATCACTAACAGCGGCAGCACGCTCTCCTCGCTCGCCTATGCCGATGTCGACCAGACCGAGCGGACCCAGGCCGGCAGCAGCAGCTATGCCTCCAGCCCGCTGGGCGCCCAGGTCGCCAAGTCGGGTGGCAGCTCGACCTACTACGTCCGCGACAATCAGGGCAACCTGATCGGCGAGCGCATCGGCGCCAACCGCTACTACTACCTGAAGGACGGCCTAGGCTCGACCGCGGCACTGATCAACGACTCGGGCTCGACCGTGGCCAACCGCTACAGCTACGGGCCCTATGGCAAGACTGTCTACAAGTCGGAGACGGTCAGCAACCCTTGGCAATTTGCCGGCGGCTATCTAGACTCCACTGGGCTGATCAAGTTCGGAACCAGGTACTACGACCCCATCGTGGGCCGCTGGACGCAACGGGATCCGATCGCCGGGTCGATCGGTAGCGCAGGAGCGATGAATCGGTACACATATGCTGGTGACGATCCGACCGATTATTTGGACCCGTTAGGCACGCAGGCATCCTACGACTACGACAGATTGGGAGCAGGCATGTCCTGGCTCTGGCCGGGCGCGATCATTGGTGCGGCAGCGGGAATTGTGGTCGGCTGCATTATCGGTGCCATAGTTGGCGCGGGTGTTACATGTATTGGCGGGGCAATGGAGGGATTCTTCGTGGGCGCTACCCTGGGAGCCTTTGCCGGCGTGACTTACGGATTCATCACCGACCAAACGTTCCCGTGACAAATTTAATAGGCGTGGCCCTCCATGCAGTCTTCGCGCTCGCCTTATTGGGCACGGCGGCTTACATTTATCGTGGCCCGACTTCGGCTCATCACTTCGCATTCGAACCACTCTTCCGTCGCCTGCCTGGGGTGGTGCCTGCCTCAATACCTGTGTCGCTTGCGATCATGGCCATAGGCCTCTCGGAGATCTCATTCGGAGTCGCTCGGCAAGTCTTCCTCATAATTGGTTTTGTCATCATATGTGCCGGCGTCATCTCCCTTGTTTGGCATCCTGAATGGATGCTGCCGCAATGGCTGCAATCGAGGCGCCATGACTAGGGATAGGATGCCGTTTGCGAGGGCTATCGTTGGCTGTGATCTTGGCCAATATCGACGATGGATTCGTGGTTACTTGGCGCCGCCGACCAGCGACCGCAGCTGACCAGGCCAGAGAAGGCGAACTCATGGCGGCGCTTCTTGGGCCTCTTGGCAAAGCGGTTGTCCAAGACCTCCTGCACCCGCTGCCAGAGTTCGCGAGAGATAAGCGGTTGGTATTTGCCCTTGTAGGTCCGGCCGCCATAGTCGAAGTCGCCGGTGTAGATCCGCTTGCGCAGGATCTTGCCGCTTCGAGCCCCAGATTCTAAGTTGGGTCACCACTGCGCTGCGCCAGAGCCATCGGGACGAAAAGCGCTTCCACGAGCAGTCGATCCGCCGCATCCAGGCCGAGCTCAGCAAGCTCGACACCCGACTCGAGGGGATCTACCTGGACAAGCTCGACGGCAAGATCAACCTGC
>NZ_JBPCPN010000018.1:0-2779 GCF_050999135.1 Candidatus Dormiibacter sp.
ATCTTCACTGCCCTGCTGACGATCCTGATGGCAGTCATAGTCCAGCTGGAGCTCCTGGTCAGGGCGGCGCTGATGCTGACAGTAACCGCCTTCATCCCCTTGGTCTGTGTGCTGGCCATCTGGCCCAGGATGACAGCCGCTGCCATTCACCTGGCTGAGTTCCTGGTCGGCCTCATGCTCTCCAAGTTTGTGGTCGCGACAGTGATCTACATCGGCTTCGGCCTGGTCATCCCGGCTATCCGCGGTGCCCAATCGGCCGAGGGCAAGGCGGGCTGGCTGAGCACCGGTCTGGCCATCCTGCTCATCGCCACCTTCTCACCCGCGATCCTCTTCCAGGCTCTCCGTTTTGCGCACGGCAGCGCGGGTGGCATGGTTCGGGGCTGGGGCGCCGGCGCCATCTCGATGATGACCATGGGCTCGATCGTCCACCTTGGCACTGGGCTCGGCAGGAGTGGGCTCAATCGCCTCAGGCGCGGGATCTCTAAGACAAGGTCTCCCAAGCCAAAAACGTCGTCCGCTTCGGGCTCCGGCAGCTGATTCCTATCTCTCCGTAACGGCGCGGAGGGGTCTGGGGAACCGGCGCCGCATCCGGTTCCCCGGGGACCGCCCGCCAACGCGGTGAGCAAGCAAGGAGGTTGTTTCATGTCTCTACGCGCGCGTTCCATAGAAGAGGCTGAAAGCAGTAGACGCAGGACGGGGTCGCCTGCCCCTGCAGACACTTGGCTGCTGGACAGCCGTGAGGTCTCCCAGCTGCTCGGCATCGGCCGGACCAAGGTCTTCCAGATGATGGCGAGGGCCGAGTTGCCCGTCGTGCACCTCGGCCGCTGCGTGCGTGTACCGCGCCAGGCGCTGGAGGAGTGGGTGCAGAACCAGACGCTGATCTCCATTCGAGAACAGCGATCAGACCGAGGCGCCAGGTTTCGAGAGCGCTTCCAGATCGGCGAACTGGAGCGCTAAATGCCCCGAAGGCGGGGCAACGGCGAGGGCAGCTTCTATCGGCGAAAGAACGGTTCTTGGGCTGCTGCAATTTCACTGCCGGACGGCCGCCGCAAGTTCTTCTACGGGACCACCCGGGACGAGGTGCGTAGGAAGCTCGCGGCGGCCGTGCACGCCCAGGACATCGGTACCTTTGCCGATGCTCGGGGCATAACCGTTGGAGCCTTTCTCGACCAGTGGCTCGCCGAGGTGGTCAAGCCCTCGGTTCGACAGTGGACGTACATGGGTTACGAGGTGCACGTCAGGCTTCACCTCAAGCCAACTCTTGGACGAACGCCACTTGACCGGCTCACTCCCATGCAGGTGCAGGCGCTGCTGAATGCGAAGTTGAAGGAAGGCCTCTCTGCCAAGTCGGTGCGAGGGGTACGGGCTACTCTCCGCGCGGCGCTCAACCATGCGGTGCGCTGGGAGATGATCAGCCGGAACGCCGCAACGGCGGTCGAGCTGCCGAGGACCCGACGCTACGACATTCAGCCGCTCACGCCAGAGGAAGCTCGCACCTTCCTTGATTCCATCCGCGGCGACCGGCTGGAGGCGCTCTACTCGGTCGCATTGACGATGGGGCTTCGCCAGGGCGAAGCACTGGGCCTCCGCTGGTCCGACGTCGACCTTCAGATGGGCTACCTCAGGATTACCAAGCAGCTGCAGCGGGTGGACGGTGTCCTGCAGCGAGTCGACCTGAAGACCGATCATAGCCGGCGCACGCTGGTGCTACCGGCTTCCATCCTGAAGGGCCTGCGGGAGCATCGGCAACAACAGGTGGAGGAGCGGAGGGCGGTCGGGCAGGAGTGGAAGGAATCAGGATTTCTCTTCACCACACCCGAGGGACTGCCGCTGGAAGGTACCACCCTGACCCGTCAGTTTCACCGGCAATTGGACCGCGCCGGCCTGGCGCAAAGGCGCTTCCACGACCTGCGCCACTCGTGCGCAACGCTCCTTTTGGTGCAGGGCGTTTCTCCGCGAGTAGTCATGGACGTGCTAGGCCACTCGGAAATCGGAATGACGATGAACACCTATTCGCATGTCATTCCCCAGCTGCGCCGGGACGCCGCCGACAGGATGGAAGACCTGCTGAATTCCCCGGACCGTTAGTAGTCTCCGGCGTGACCTTCCCCGCACTGAGCCCAGGTTCTACCGCAGCCATTCGACCAAGTCCTCTGTTAGCTCGTCGCTGTACTTCGAAAGTATGACGGCCAGCGCCTGGACCCAAAGGCCGATGGTCCGTTTGCTCCGTGGGTAACCGCGTGGGCTGGCTAGGACCAAGCCAGCATGATGTCTGCCTGCCAAAACTATCCGTTCATGGGCGACGAGAAAATGGCCGACATTGTCGGTGACCAGGGAACGGCCCATCGCGCCGGCCTCTTCCAGTACGACCGTGTCGTCCGTCCCCTGGAGCCGCTCATAGTCGCCCTGGATGGACTCGATGTCGTGGCCACGAGCTCGGAGTTGGACCGCGATCTCCCGATCCAACATCTCGTCGAGCAGCAGCCTCAGCGGCGCAGTGCCTCCTGTGTGCTTTCCCAGAGGCGCCGCTCCCGTGCGGCGGCGTCTTCATTGGCCCTGATCTGTCCCTCGATCTCGTCGCGGTATTCGGCACAGTAGCGCACTGCGGAACGAACCTGGTCCGCCGTTAAGCCTAGATAGTCGGCCGCCTCCTCCACCTTGCCGTCCGAGGCCCAGACCGTTTCCATGACCTGCCACACGTACACCCGGCGGCCCTCGATACAAGCCTGACGCCCGGTGGGGGTGGGGCGGAACATGATCCGCGCATGCTTCTCGTGTC
>NZ_JBPCPN010000021.1:0-44982 GCF_050999135.1 Candidatus Dormiibacter sp.
TAGAACCGGTCATCCTTAGTCATGGCGACCCCTCCTGAGTGGTTTGAGCACCCATAGGATGGGGTCGTCCTACGTCCTGGCGCTACCTCCCAGGTGTCGCCTGATCTTGTGAGCCGTTCACTCTAGATCGGCGGGTCGACGGTGCTCCAGTAGCGCCCACCGTCAACTGTTCGGTAGAGGTGCACCTGGGATCCGTTCGGGTACGCGCCGGCGGGAGTGCGACCGGCGCACCAGGCTGTGCTGGCGGTCACCGGGGTCACGTCCAGGCAGGAAGCGCCGGGCGGCATGTTCCGCCGGTTCCAGGTGCGGCCCGAGTCGGCTGTTGTGTACATATCAGGGCCCACCGTCAGCCAGGCGTGGCGGGCGTCGCTGAAGCGCGGCGGGTACCAGTTCGCTGCGTCCGGGCTCTGGATCTCCGGCGTCTGCACCGATGGCTGCCACATCCCTCCGCCCCCGGTCGAGGCGGCAACCCAGATCTCGACGCCGTGAGGCACCTGCCCGCTGGGGGTGGCGCCTTCAAAGATCAGCGCCGCCCAGCCGCCCGGCGAGACAACGGCCTGGACGAGAACCACGCTGCCGCCGGCCGGAAGCTCCAGGCTGTCTACCTGCCAGGAGTCTCCGCCATCATGGCTGGCGTAGAGCTGGGCGCCGACCTGGACCCAGCCGTCCTGAGCGCTGGCGAAAACGGGCGGTCGGGAAGCTGGTCCCGGCAGGCCGTTCAACGCTGCATTCGGGAATCGCTGCCAGTGCTGGCCGAGGTCGGCTGTGCGATACAGCTCGAAGGTTGGAACACCGGCCGGGGAGGCCTGCGTCGCCCACTGAGTAAGCCAGGCATGCAGGGCGTCGCTGAACTCGACGCCCGCGTGCTCACCAAGCTGGGCAGAGGGACCGGCCGCCAGGAGCGGCCGCCATCTTCCGTCTGCAGGACGCGTACTCCCCCGGCTTCTCCGTAGATGGGGAGCACACCGCGGCGGCTGTCGAAGAACCTGAGCCCCGCGGCATGGCCATTGGAAACCAGGAAGTTTCTCTGCCAGTGCCGCCCGGCATCTTGCGTGTGGAAGAGAGTGCTCTGGTTCTGACCGTCGTTGTAGACAAGCCAACCTTCAGCGCCCGAGAGCCACTGCATGTCGGCCGGCAGGTTGAAGTGGCCGCCCGGGGTTGGCGCGGGCGTCTCCGCGGGCGCTCTGGCGAAGGGTCGTAAGTACACGATGCCGCCCACCAGCGCCAGCGCTAGACCGATGGCGATCAGGCCGAGTGCGCGGCGGGTGCGTCCCCGAGAGACGCCCTCGAAGTCGTCCACGGCGCCCAAGATGCTAACCCAGGGGCGCGCGACATGGCGCCGTTAGATTCCCGCGAACCCTCGGTGTGCGTCAGCCACTGGAAATGGCTGCCCGGGTGCCCTCGACCAGGCGGCGCCAGTCCAGAGCTTCAAGTGCCTCCATAGTCTTTCCGATCGCGTTGGGATCGATGAAGGTGGCGGTGCCGATCTGCACTGCCTGGCAGCCGGCGTAGAGAAATTCAAGCGCGTCCTCGGCGCCGCCTATGCCGCCGATGCCGATCACCGGAATCGCCACCGACTGCGCCGCTTGGTGGGCGAGGTGCACGGCGATCGGGCGGATGGCCGGGCCCGAGAGGCCGCCGGTGCCGAAGGCCAGGCGCGGCCGGCCGGTGCCGAGGTCGAAGGACATGCCCACCAAGGTGTTGATGGCGCAGAGCGCGTCCGCACCGGCGCTCTCGCAGGCGCGGGCCACCTCCGCGAGATCGGAGACGGCGGGAGTGAGCTTGACCCAGACCGGCAGCCGCGTCGAACGCCGAACAGCCGCGGTGACCGCGGCCGCTTGCGCCGGGTCCTTGCCGAAGAACATGCCTCCCTCGCGCACGTTGGGGCAGCTGATGTTGATCTCCAAGCCGCTCACTCCAGGCACTCCGTCCAGCCGCGCCGCCAGCTCGGCGTACTCGTCGACCGACTCACCGTTGATGTTGACCAGCACCGGGAAATCCCACTCCGCCCAGAGCGGGCAGTAATCGCGGATGAGCGCCTCCACGCCAGGTCCCTGCAGGCCTATCGCGTTCAGCATCCCGCTCGGCGTCTCCACGATCCGCGGCGGTGGGGTCCCCGGCCGCGGCTGCAGGAAGATCCCCTTCGACACCATGCCGCCCAGCCGGGGACGATCGCAGAGCGGAACCTCGGTGCCATAGCCGAACGTGCCGCTCGCCGCCAGCACCGGCGAGCGCAGCTCGACCCCGCCCACCCTGAGTCCGCTCACGCGCCCAAACCGTAGTGCAGGTGCTGCGGGAGCACGTCCCAACGGATGTCGTTCGCTTGGTACACCGGGCCTTCTTTACAGGCGCGATCGTAGACGCCGCTCGTCCGCGGGACGGCGCAGCCCAGGCAGACGCCCGTTCCGCAGCCCATGTAGGTCTCGATCGCAACCTGGGCGCGCGGAAAGCGTGCGGCCAGCGCCGCCAGCATGCGGTTGGGACCGCAGGCCACCACCTGCCCAATCCCTTCGGGTATTGCCGCCAGCACAGAGCCGTGGTAGCCAATGGAGCCGTCGTCTGTGGCCCAGTGCACCCGTCTGCCCTCCCATTCCGAGCAGAGCTCGGCTGCCGTGCGGGCGCCATGAACCCAGTGCACCTGCAGACCTAGGGCGGCCGCTGCCCGAGCGGCCAGCGGCATCGGCGCCACTCCCAGGCCGCCCGAGACAAGCGCCACCGAACCTGCTGCCTGGTCCAGCTGGAAGCCACTACCGAGCGGCCCCAGCAGGGAGACGCTCTCACCCAGGGCCAGGGCGGCCAGCCCGGCGGTCCCCGCCCCCACCGGCTTCAGCAGCACCTCCACCACCCCAGAGGTGGCGCGATAGACGGAGAACGGTCGGCGCAGCAGCGGGCCGGGCCGGAGCAGCAGGTTCACGAACTGGCCGGCACGAGCTGTTGCGGCCACCTCCGGCGCACTGAAGGAGAGCACCCACATACCGCTGGCGACCTCCCGCCGCGCGATCAGCGGCGCCTGCAGCTCGAACATCGCGCCTGAAACGGTCAGGCGGCGCCCGTTCGCCACTCGTCGATCGTCCGCACCTCCAGCTGGCCGGCGGCATGGAGCGAGGACTCCACCAGCGCCACCGCGGTGTCCAGCGAGGTCAGGCAGGGGATCCGGCGCTCGACCGCCGCCCGGCGGATCTCAAAGCCGTCGCGCAGCACCGGCAGGCCCGGCCGCTCCTGCTCGACGACGCCGGTCATGGTGTTGATCACCAGTTCGACTCCTGCCTGGATCGCCTCCACCACGTTCTGGCCGGGATCGCCGAGCTTGCTGACCACCCGGGCCGAAAAACCGGCCGCCTGCAGCGCCGCGGCGGTGCCCGGCGTGGCCAGGATCTCCATGCCGATCCGGGCCAGGCCAGCCGCGATCGCAAACATCTCAGGCTTGTCCTGATCCGCAATGGTCAGCAGCGCGCGGCCGCCCGACTTCAGTGACATGCCGGCGGCCAGGAACGCCTTGCGCAGAGCAGCCGAAAGCGTCCTGTCCACGCCCATCGCCTCACCCGTCGACTTCATCTCGGGGCCGAGGTAGGAGTCCACCGCCGCCAGCTTGGACATCGAGAACACAGGCGCTTTCACTGCCACCAGCGGGGTGGGTGGCACCAGGCCTGTCGTGCAGCCGAGATCGCTGAGCTTCTCACCCAGCATCACGCGCGTCGCCAGCTTCACCATCGGCACGCCAGTCACCTTGGAGAGCATCGGCACGGTCCGCGAGGCGCGCGGGTTGACCTCCAGCACGTAGACGCGGCCCCGGTGAACCACGTACTGGACGTTGACAAGACCGCGCAGGTTGAGCCGTCGCGCGATGCGCACCGTGTAGTCCACCACCTGCGCTCGCGCTTCGGTTTCCAGGCCGGGCGCCGGATAGACGGCGAAGGAGTCGCCAGAGTGGACGCCCGCCCGCTCGACGTGCTCCATCACGCCAGCGATGACCACCGTCTCGCCGTCCGAGATGGCGTCCACCTCGACTTCGCTGCCGATCAGGTATTTGTCCACGAGAACGGTTCCCCGCGGCAGGGCCTGGCGCGCCCACTCCATGTAGCGGCGCAGCTCGACAGGGTCGCGGACGATCTCCATCGCCCGGCCGCCGAGGACGTAGGAAGGCCTGACGAGGACCGGATAGCCGACCCCCTCGGCGATCTCCAGCGCCCGCTCGACATCAGTCGTCGTGTCGCCGATCGGCTGGGGGACTCCTATGGCCTCCAGCTCGGCCGCAAAACGCCGGCGATCCTCGGCCAGGTCGATGGCATCGACGGAGGAGCCGAGCACGCGGATACCTGCCGAGCTGAGCGGTTCTGCCAGGTTGATGGCGGTCTGACCGCCGAACTGGACCATCGCGCCCTCGATGCGCTCGGCCTCGGCGATCGCTCGAGTCGCCTCCAGATCGAGAGGCTCGAAGTAGAGGCGGTGCGAGGTGTCGAAGTCGGTCGACACGGTCTCCGGGTTGGAGTTCGCCATGATCGCTCGCACGCCCGCCTCGCGGAGCGCCCAGGCGGCGTGAACCGACGAGTAGTCGAACTCGATGCCCTGCCCGATCCGGATCGGTCCGGAGCCCAGCACCAGCGCGGCCCGGCCGTTCTCCGCCTCCGCCTCGTTCTCCTCCTCGTGGCAGGAGTAGTAGTAGGGCGTTGCCGCCTCGAACTCGGCAGCGCAGGTGTCGACCAGCTTGTAGGTGACCGGCCGGCCGGCGGGAGCTTCCAGGGCGACCTCGGCCATCCGTTCCACAAACCACAAGTCCATGCCGCTGCGCCGTGCCAGCTCGGCCGGTTCGGCGCCCTGGCGGAGAGCATGCAGGAGCGCGAACAGGCGGCGGTCGTTGGGCAGGTCGATCAGAGCCGGGTCGGCCAGCACTTCGTCAGAAGGCCAGCGCTGCTCCAAGGAGCGGAGCGCCTTGCGCAGTGCGCCGGCAAACGTGCGCTCGATCGCCATGCATTCTCCTGTCGAGGCCATCTGGGTGCCCAGCCGCCGGTCGGCCCCGGGGAACTTGTCGAAGGGCCAGCGCGGCACCTTGATCACAACGTAGTCAAGCGCGGGCTCGAAGGCGGCGTAGGTGCGCCCTGTCACCTGGTTCAGGATCTCGTCCAACCGCCCGCCGACAGCAATCTTGGCGGCGACTCGAGCGATGGGGTAGCCGGTCGCCTTGGAGGCCAGCGCAGAGGAGCGAGAAACGCGGGGGTTGACCTCGATCACGTAGTAGCGGCTGGAGTCCGGGTCCAGCGCGTACTGCACGTTGCAGCCACCCTCCAGGCCCAGCGCGCGAATGATGCGCAGGGAAGCCGAGCGGAGCATCTGGTGGTCGCGATCGGACAGTGTTTGGGCGGGAGCGACGACTATGGAGTCGCCGGTATGGACGCCCATCGGATCCAGGTTCTCCATGTTGCAGATGGTGATACAGGTCCCCGCCGAGTCCCGCATCACCTCGTACTCCAGCTCCTTCCAACCCCAGAGTGACCGCTCGACCAGCACCTGATGGATCGGCGACGCCGCCAATCCACCCTTCACCACCCGCTCGAACTCGCCGGCGGAGGTGACGAAGCCGCCGCCCGTGCCGCCCAGGGTGTAGGCGGGCCGGATCACCAGCGGCAGCCCGATCTCGTCTGCGAAGGCGCGCGCCTGCTCAAAGGTCTCGCAGACGCTTGAAGGAGGGACCGGCTCGCCCAGCTCCAGCAGCATCTGCTTGAACGCCTCCCGGTCCTCAGCGCGGCGGATGACGTCGGCGTCGGCGCCCAGGAAACGCACACCGTAACGGGCCAGTACGCCCGCCTGGTGCAGCTCCATGGCGAGGTTCAAGCCGGTCTGCCCGCCCAGCGTGGGCAGCACAGCGTCCGGCAGCTCCCTGGCGATCACGCGCTCCACCGATTCGACTGTGAGCGGCTCGATGTAGACGCGGTCCGCCACGCCTTCGTCGGTCATGATGGTGGCCGGGTTGGAGTTGACCAGGACTGTCTGGACGCCTTCCTCGCGCAGCGCCTTGCAGGCCTGCGTGCCTGCATAGTCGAACTCGGCCGCTTGGCCGATCACTATGGGACCTGAGCCGATGATGAGCACCTTGCGGGGCTTCGCGGACCGCTCGCGAGGGCCGGCGGCAACGGGTTCCGGTCCGCCCGCCTTGCACATCTGCACGAAGCGATCGAAAAGGTAGTGGTTGTCAGTCGGCCCTGGGCAGCCCTCCGGGTGATACTGCACACTCATCACGGGCAGCGTCGGGTGCGCCAGGCCCTCCACCGAGCCGTCGTTCAGGTTCACGTGGCTGATCCGAAACTTGCCTTCCGGGAGGCTGCCGGCATCCACCTGGAACTCGTGGTTCTGACTTGTGATGTGCACCTCGCCCGTGCGCGTGTCGCGGACCGGATGGTTGGCCCCGTGGTGGCCGAAGGGCAGCCGGGAGGTCGTGGCTCCGATCGCGCGGCCGAGGATCTGGTGGCCGAGGCAGATGCCGAACAGCGGCAGACGCGCCGCCAACGCGTCTCGGCAGAGCTTGACAGGCCCGTCCAGCACCGCTGGATCACCGGGACCGTTGGTCAGCAGCAGGCCGTCAGGCCTGAGCGCTTCGACCTCCTGCCAGGCCGCCGAGTGGGGCAGCACGACCACCCGGCAGCCCCGCTCGCGCAGGCTGCGCAGGATGCCTGACTTGACTCCGTAATCCACGACAGCGATGGTGAGCCCGCGACCGTCCGCGTAGCTCTGCCGGCGCAGCTCGGGCGGAAGCGGCTCGAACCACTCGATCTGAGCCGAGCGGGAGACCTCGGCGACCAGGTCTTGGTCGGCCAGGTGCGTCACCCGGCCGGCCAGCCGGCCGAGCTCCGCGAGGCGCTGGTCGGTGGGCTGCTCGGCCTCGTGGCTCAGGACCGCCCGCAGCGTGCCCTGCCGGCGGAGGTGCCGGGTGAGGGCGCGGGTGTCGATTCCGCAGATGCCGGGGATGCCCTGCGCCTTCAGATAGCTGTCGAGTGACGCGCCAGCCGAGTGGTGGCTGGGCCGGGGGCTCACCCAGCGAGCGATGAAGCCCCGAGCCCACGCTCGCTCTGACTCCTGATCGGCTGGGCGAGTGCCATAGTTGCCCTGCAGCGGGTAGGTCATGCAGAGCATCTGGCCCGCGTAGGAGGGATCGCTCAGAACCTCCTGATAACCGGTCATCGCGGTGTTGAAGACCACTTCGCCCTGGCCCAAGACGTCGGCGCCCAGAGCCCTGCCCGTGAAAGTTCGGCCGTCCTCCAGGACGAGTGCCGCGTATTCAAGTCTCGCCGGCGCCACCACCGGCTCCAGCTCAGCCCGCAAGTATCACCGCCGCATCGACACCCTGGCTCTCGAGCAGGCAGACCTGGACCCGCTCCGAATCCGCTGTGGGAACGTTCTTGCCTACATAGTCGGCGCGGATCGGCAGCTCGCGGTGACCGCGGTCCACCAGCACGGCCAGCTGGACTGCGCTCGGCCGCCCGAACTGGAGCAGTGCGTCCAGCGCCGCCCGCGCTGTGCGGCCGTGATAGAGCACGTCGTCGACGAGGACCACTATCCGGCCGTTCAGGTCGGGCACCTTACTCATTCCCCTTTCGCCGCGGGGCCGGAGATGCAGATCGTCCCGATGCTCGCTCACATCAAGCCGCCCCACCGGCACCCAGGTACCCTCCAGCTCGGCCAGCTTTAGGGCCAGGCGCTGGGCCAGGACGTCGCCCTGGGACAGGATGCCGACCAGCGTCACACCCGCCACCCCCCGGTTGCGCTCGATGATCTCATGGGCGATGCGGGAGAGGCTGCGCCGGATGGCGTCGGCGTCCATGACAGTAGCCTTCACGGCGCTGCGCTGAGTGATCGTCACGAGAGCACCATGTCCAGCAGCGCCATCCGGATGTGCATGCCGTTGCGCGCCTGCCGGAAGTAGGCAGCCCGCGGATCCGAGTCGACCTCCGGGTCCAGCTCGTCCACGCGCGGCAGGGGGTGCATGACCACAGCGTCGGGTCGCAGCCGGCGCATCGTCGCCAGGTCGATCACGTACCTGCCTTTCACAGCCCGATACGACTCCTCGTCGCTGAAGCGCTCCTTCTGGATGCGGGTCTGATAGACGACGTCGACCTGGGGCAGCACCGCGTCCAGGTCCGCCACCTCCCGCCACCGCACTCCGTGACGATCCAGGTGCGCCTTGATGTCGTCGCGCATCGCCACCTGGGGCGGGGCGACGAAGGTCAGCTCCACCTCCCGGTACTTGGCCAGCAGGTAGGCGAGGGAGCGGACCGTGCGGCCGTTGGCCAGGTCGCCCACCATGGCCACCTTCACGCCGTCGAGCCGGCCCACCTCGTCCTTGATCGTGTAGACGTCGAGCAGCGCCTGGGTGGGATGCTGGCCGCGGCCGTCGCCCGCGCTGATGATGGGCACGTCGCTCACCGCTGCCGCTCGCTCCGCGGCGCCTTCGGCGGGGTGCCGCAGGACTATCACGTCGGCGTAGCCGTTGACTATACGAATGGTGTCCTCCAGCGTCTCCCCCTTGGCAGCGCTGGAGAAGGCCAGAGCGTTGTCGGTGCCCATCGTTTGACCGCCCAGTCGCAGCATGGCCGCCTCGAAGGAGAGCCGGGTCCGGGTGGAGGGTTCGTAGAAGAGGGCGGCCATCACCCTGCCCTGCAGGCGACCCGCGGCGCGATGGGGGCTGGCCCGCATCTCATCGGCGCGCTGGAAGATCTCGTCCAGGAGCTGCCGGGAAAGCTGTTGGGACTGCACGAGGTGGCGCAGGCGCGCCCTGGTGCGCAGGCTCACGACCATGAAAAAACCTCCTTACAGGCCTCTCGGGACCAGACTTAAAGGAACTGCAGTCAGTCTAGCAGGAGCAGGTACCTTGGTCGACCAGGTTTGACTGGATAATTCGGAGCATGCACACCAGCGACTTGGTGGTGGAAACGGCTGCCCTTACCAAGCGCTATCGCGGCGGCAAGCTGGCCGTCGACTCACTGGATCTCAAAGTCCGCCGGGGCGAGATCTACGGCCTGGTCGGGCCCAACGGAGCTGGCAAGACCACCACGCTCCGCATGCTGGTGGGCCTGATCCGACCAACCTCCGGCAGTGCGCTTGTCGCCGGCCACAGGCCGGGCGCTCCGGCCGGCCTGCGCAAAATCGGAGCGGTGATCGAAAACCCTGCCTTTTACACTTATCTGTCAGGCCGCGACAACCTGAGGGTGGTCGCCCACTATGGCGACATCGCGGAGCGGGCTGTGGAGACGGCGTTGGAAGAGGTGGACCTGCTGCCCGCCGCCAAAGGTCGTTATGGCTCCTATTCGCTGGGCATGAAGCAGCGCCTCGGCGTGGCCGCCGCGCTGATCAAGGAACCTGAGCTCCTAATCCTGGACGAGCCCACCAACGGACTTGATCCGCAGGGCATGGTCGAGATGCGAGGACTGATCAAGTCGCTGGGCACGGCCGGTCACACGGTGCTCGTCTGCAGCCACCTCCTGAGCGAGATGCAGCTGATCTGCCACCGCTTCGGCGTGATCCAGAACGGCCGTCTCATCGCGGAGGACGACTTGGCGGACGCCCGGCAGGCGGGTCTGCTGATCCGAGGCAACCCCGCTGGAAGGGTGAGGGTGGCCTTGGAGCGAGTGGCAGGCGCCAAGGCGATAGCGGTGCGTGATGGTGCCTTCATGGTCAATGCCGATCACGTCCAAGCGGCCGAGATCCACCGTGCCCTGGTCCGGGCGGGCGTCGAGATCACCGAGCTGCGGCCGGCCGAGCGGTCGCTGGAGGAGGTCTTCCTGGAGATAACCGAGGGCCGCCAGTGATCGGACCGGTCAGGGGAGAGTGGCTGAAGGCGTGGCGCAGCCCCTATCTCTGGACGGTGGGGCTGCTGATGGTGCTGGTGCTGCTGGCCCGCGGTTACGGGCTTGACTGGTTCCTCATGTCGCAATCGCCGGCCACACTCTCCCCTGCGAACATCGCGAGCTACAAGCAGGCCCTGGCGCCTGCCGCCTTCGCGCAGCAGGCGCTGGGCAACCCCGGCGGGGTCATCTGGGCGCTCGAGTTCGTGGTTGGAGTCCTGATCTTTGGGAGCGAGTACGGCTGGCGGACGCTGGCCGCGATGTTGATGGTCGGTCCCAGCCGGGCAACTGTATTCGGGGCCAAGACTGTGGTGCTGGCGGGGATTGTCGTCCTGCTGGTGCTGCTCCGTTTCGTGACGGCCCTCGCCAGCAGCCTCATCTCGGCTGTCACGCTGGATCTTCCCTTCCGCCTTCCGTCAGCCGGGGACGTGGCTACCGCCTTTGCGGCGGCCTGCCTCATCGCCATCACCTACGCGTCCTTCGGAGCGCTCCTGTCACTCATCTTCAGGCGTGCTTCAATCGCCTACGCCGTGGGCCTCACCTACCTCTTCGTTTTCGAGGATCGCGCGTTCGGCGTGATCGCCAAATCGAGCGCGCAGTCGCTGCGCGATCTGCCCACGGGCTTTCCCGGTCCCAACTCGGTGGCGCTGGTCCACAACCTGGGCGGCGGCACCGGTTCGGCGGTGGCGGCCAGCACTGGCAGCGGCCAGGCGGCACTGGTGCTGGCGGTTTACTGCCTGGCGGCGCTCGGCGTCGGCTGCGCCATCCTGGTTAGGCGCGACGAGACCTGATGCCAAGGCGGCCGACGTCCGTCGAGGGCTGGAGGCAGGTTCTGGCTTAGCCGGTGACCGTCCTGTCCTGGTCGGAAAGCGGCGGGACTGACGACTGCGGAAGCGGTCGGTAGTCGCCGCAGATGGGTGCGTCGCTGGCGGTGTGGTAGTTCCAGCGCCGGCACCAGGTGAAGCCGTCGAACTGGCGGCAGGAGCCACAGGTCACCCGGGGATTGGAGCGCTCAAGCTTCCGCATGAGCTGATCCGGCCGCTCGCCCGGAAAGCTCTGGACCAGGTCGCGCCGGGCAGGTTGGCTCAGGGACGTGGATCGCCCGGCGCCACCGGGCCGCGCCCCCCCAGCCGCCCCTGCGCGTCCTGCAGGTCGCGACGAAGGCTCTCGTTCTCGGAACGAAGTTGGGCAAGGCTCGCCTCATGCTCGCTGATCTTGTGGGTGAGGCTGCGCCGGCGGATGCTGTGGCGTGCGTTCGCGTAGAGCATGTAGAGCAGCAGCAGGAGGGCCATGGCGCCTCCGGCGATTACGGGCGGCTGCCAGGCAGGCACGCTCGTGAGCTGGAACGTCAGAAAGCTCACGTTCTCCGTGTTGCCGTTCTGGGCGGCATAGACGACGAGCGCGGCAACCAGGAGCACCAGCAGGACGAGGAAAAGAATCAAGGTGGGCTAAGTCTAGACGCCAGGCGGCGACCTTGTCACTCTCATCCGCCTCTCGCCTCTGGCCGTCGTCGCCTCGTGCCGGCTCACGGCCGTTGTCCGCGTGCTGTCACCTGCATCGAGGCGCGCTAATGCCGGAAGTGGCGTTCCCCGGTGAAGACCATCGCCAGCCCGGCTGCGTCGGCCGCAGCTATCACCTCGCTGTCGCGCTTGGAGCCGCCCGGCTGGATCACGGCCGTCACGCCGGCTTCGATGCCGACCTGAAGGCCGTCGGCGAAGGGAAAGTACGCATCTGACGCAAGCACCGAGCCGCGCGCCCGTTCACCGGCGCGCTGAACGGCCAGCCGGGACGCTTCGACCCGGCTCATCTGACCGGCACCAACACCCACCGCCGCCCGGTCGCGCGCCAGAACTATGGCGTTGGACCTGACATGCTTGACCACCAGCCAGGCGAACTCAAGCTCGGCCCACTCGCCGGCGGTGGGTTGACGCTGCGTCGCCAGCTGACAGGCGTTGCGGTCGAAACCACGCCGATCCCAGTCCTGCACCAGCAATCCGCCGGGCACCGACCTGACCGCAAGGTCGGGCGACCGGCTTGGCTGCACCTCCAGGATGCGCAGGTTCTCCTTGGCCGAGAGCACCGCCAGTGCCTTCGTGTCAACCGAAGGCGCCACCACCACCTCCAGGAAGATGCCCGCCATCTCCCCTGCCGTGCTGCTGTCCAGCTCCCGGTTGACAGCCACCACGCCGCCGTAGGCGGAGGTGGTGTCGCAGTTATAGGCCGCCCGGTAAGCGTCGGCCAGCTGCTCGGCTGCGGCCACGCCGCAAGGATTCGTGTGCTTGATGATGGCGGCGGCCGGCTGCGAGAGGTCTCGGGCGAGCTCGAAGGCCGCCGCGGCGTCCTGAATGTTGTTGTAGCTGAGCTCCGCCCCGTGCAGCTGGCGGACAGAGCCGAGGCCGTCGGTACCTGCGCCCGAGCGATAGAACGCCGCTCTCTGATGCGGGTTCTCGCCGTAGCGCAGCGTCCGGACCAGACTGCCCGAAAAGCTGATCTGCGCAGGAAAGCCGCCCTCACCCTCCTCCAGCCAGGCGGCGATCTGAGCGTCGTAGGCAGCTGTGTGGGAGAACGCCTCCGCCGCCAGCCGGCGGCGCAGCTCGGGGCTCACGCCGTCGGGGCTGGCCAGCGCGCTCAGCACCTCGCTGTAGCGCTCGGGTCGCACAACCACCACCACAGCTGAGTGGTTCTTGGCCGCCGAGCGGATCATGGCCGGGCCGCCGATATCGATCTGTTCCAGAATCTCGTCGAACCCTGCCCCGGGGCGAGCGCGCGTCTCGGCAAACGGATAGAGGTTGACACAGAGCAGGTCGATCGTCTGAAGACCGTGTTGGTTCAGCGTCTCCAGGTGCTGGCTCACGTCACGGCGGGCCAGCAGACCGGCGTGAACAGCCGGGTGGAGGGTCTTCACCCTGCCATCCAGGATCTCGGGGAAATCGGTCAGCTTCGAGACCGATTGGGCGTCGATAGCGGCCTCCTCCAGCATCCGTTGGGTCCCGCCTGTGGAGTAGACGTCGTAGCCGAGCCGAACCAGTCCCCGGGCGAAGGCAGGCAGACCTGACTTGTCGGTGACCGAGAGAAGGGCTCGCTTAGACAACCGTCGTCTCCTTCACCGGCCGGGGTGATCCGCCGAGCCGGGCCCAGAGCAGGTCGATGGCCTGGGGCAGGATCCTGTGCTCCTCTGCCTGAATTCGCTGATGCAGGCGTTGAGCGTCATCGTCAGGCAGCACTGGCACTGCCGCCTGCAGCAGGATCGGCCCGGCGTCCACCGCGTCCGTGACCAGATGAACCGTGCAGCCGGTGACCTTGACGCCATGCTCCAGCGCGCGCTCCACGGCGTCCATGCCGCCACCGAAGCTGGGCAGCAGCGAGGGATGGATGTTGAGCATCCGGCCGGCGAAAGCCTTTGTCATCGGCTCGCCGAGAATGCGGTCGTAGCCGGCGTTGACGACAATGTCCACGCCGACCTCCAGCAGCCAGCCGCTCAGGGCCTCATCGCGGGCCAGCGACGAAGGAAAACGCCTCTGGGAGAACTCGCCGAGTTGAAGACCCTGCTGGCGGGCGAAGGCGGCGGCCCCGCAGCCGGGCCGGTTGGTGGCGACAGCGGTGATCCGATAGCCGCGCGAAAAGAGGTTGCGGAGGTTGGAGCCCTTGCCCGAGCTCAAGACGCCCAGCCTGGGTCCTGTCAAGCCAGGGTCCCCACCAATCTCAGACGCTGCTCGTCGGTCTGCTCGACCACCCGCCCGACCACGGGATAGCCCGGAATCGGGTCGGCGTTCACCAGCACCATGCCGAGACCGAGATTGAAAGTGGACAGCATCTCGGCGGGCGCTATCTGGCCCCGGCGCTGGATGGCTGCAAACAGCGGCGGCCTCTCCCAACTGCTGAGGTCCAGCTCCGCCGCCAGGCCGGCCGGCAGCGCGCGCGGCACATTGTCCAGCAGCCCGCCGCCAGTGATATGGGCAGCTGTCTTCCAGGGCAGCGTCCGCATCTCCTTCAGATAGGAGCGATGCGGCGCCAGCAGCTCCTCGCCCAGAGGCCTCGTGAAGCCGGGCAGAACCGTCTCCAGCGGCAGATCCTGGAAGATGCGGCGGACGAGCGAGAAGCCGTTGGTGTGCAGGCCGCTGGAGGGCAGGCCGACCAGGACGTCGCCCGCTTGGACCTGCTCTCGGGCGCTGCCTTCGCCGACGTGTCCGACTATGAAGCCGGCCAGGTCGTAGTCGCCCAGCGCATAGACGCCTGGCATCTCGGCGGTTTCGCCGCCCAGCAGGGCCAGATCGTTCTCCCGGCAGGCCTGGGTGACGCCGGTCAGCACCTGCTCGAAGACGTCGTCCTCCAGCCGGCCGCTGGCGAAATAGTCCAGGAAGAACAGGGGGGTGGCACCGACTGTGAGGATGTCGTTGACACAGTGGTTGACCAGGTCCTGACCTATGCCCGCGTGGCGGCCGTAGGCAATGGCCACCTTGATCTTGGTCCCTACCCCATCCGCTGAGGCCGCCAGACAGCCACCGCTGGGAAGCTTGTAAAGGCCGGCGAACTGACCCACCCCTGCCACGACGCCTTCGGTTTGGGTGGCGTCGATGAGCGGCTTCATCCGCGCCAGCAGTCGTCCGTAGGCGGCGATGTCCACCCCTGCTTCGGCGTAGGTGCGGGGGAGCGCCTCGAACTCTTGGAGCTCGGGCATCAGCGTCAGCTTGCCGGCTGGGCGGCGAGCGGCGCCTCGAAGGCCATCTTGTCCATCTCCAGCTGCTGTGGCACAGGCACCGGATAAGCGCCGTCGAAGCAGGCTCGGCAGAACTGGTCGAGCGTGCCGGCGCCTACCGCGCGCATGAGACCCGGAATGGAGATGTAGGCCAGGGAGTCGGCGCCGATGAAGCTCCGTATCTCTTCAACCGAGCGGCCGGAGGCGACCAGCTGCTTGGTGGAGCCGATGTCGACGCCCATGAAGCAGGGAAACCGCATGGGCGGGCTGGAGATGCGCAGGTGCACCTCCTTGGCGCCCGCTTTTTTCAGCACCTCGATGATCCGGCGGGAAGTGGTTCCCCGCACTATCGAGTCGTCCACTGCGATGATGCGCTTGCCCCGCAGCGAACGCTTGAGCGGATTGAGCTTCAGGATCACACCCGACTCCCGCAGGGATTGGTCGGGCTCGATGAAGGTGCGGTTGATGTAGCGCGACTTGACCAGCCCCTCCCGGTAGGGGATGCCTGAGGCCTCGGCGTAGCCGATCGCGGCAGGGGTGCCGGAGTCGGGCAGGCCGATGACTATGTCGGCCTCCACGGGTTGAGCCAGCGACAGCTCGCGACCCATGCGAATTCGCGCTTCCTCCAGCTCACAGTTTTTGAGCAGCGAATCGGGCCGGGCGAAGTAGATGAACTCAAACACGCACATCGCATGGCGGCCGGAGGTCTGGAACTGGACTGAGGAGAGGCCGTGGTCGTTCATGATCACCATCTCACCGGGCTGCACTTCGCGCACGAATTTGGCGTTGACAGTGTCGAGCGCGCAGCTCTCGGACGCCACGAGGTGCGCCGGCTGACCGGCGAGTGGAAGATAGCCGAGGCAGAGCGGACGGAAGCCATAGGGGTCGCGCAGCGCGATCACCGAGTCGGAGGTGACCACCGCGCAGGAATAGGCGCCCACGACCCGGCGGAAAGCCTGGCTCAGCACCTGCGCCCAGTCGCTGCCGTGAGTGTGCTCGATGAGCCGCGCCATCACCTCCGTGTCAAGGCCTGTGTCAAAGGTGACGCCCTCCTCCTCGAGCTCGCGCCGGATCGCCTGCGAGTTGATGAGGTTGCCGTTGTGGGCGATCGCACCGGGGCCGAGCGCCGGATGCAGGAAAGGCACAGGGTGCGCGTTTTCCAACCGGCTGGCGCCAGTCGTGGAATAGCGGGTGTGGCCGATGGCAACAGTGCCGCGCAGGCCTGACAGCGTCGCCGAATTGAAGACCTGGGCGACCAGGCCCATGTCCCTGTGCAGCTTCACGCCGTGACCGTCGCCGACAGCTATGCCTGCCGACTCCTGGCCCCTGTGCTGGAGCGAGAAGAGGCCGAAGTAGGTCAGGTTGGCGACATCCACCTGCCGAGAGTGGATGCCGAAGATGCCGCACACCTTGCTCTATTCTCGCGTGCTCTGGAGCGCCTTCTCGAGCCCGCCTGCCCAGGCCTTTCGCAGCTCGCTCAGTGAAACCCTGATCTGGCCCTCGAACTCCAGCTCGGAGCCGCCGGCCAGACCGAGCAGTGTGATCTCGACCCGGTGGCTGCGCGCCAGGGTCTGTAGATTCGGCATCGCCCGGGGCGGAGCGCTGATCAGAAATCGGCTCTGCGACTCGGAGAAGCAGGCCACGTCCAGGCGCAGGCCGCCGTCGCCCACCAGGGCCGGACAGCGCACCCCCAGGTCGCCGAGCAAGCAGCTCTCAGCCAGCGCCACCAGCATGCCGCCCTCGGCCACGTCGTGGGCCGAGTAGAGCAGCTCAGTCTCGTGTGCTTCGCGGATGAATCCCTGGACCGCCTGCTCCCGGGCCAGATCAAGCGCCGGGGGTGACCCGCTGACCTGGCCGAACATGACCTTCATGTACTCGGAACCACCGATGTCCGAGCGCGTCTGCCCGATCAGAAGCACGAAATCACCCGCCTGCCGCAGGCCTGCCGTGAGGCGCCTGCGGTAGTCGGAGATGACGCCCACCATGCCGATCACCGGTGTGGGCTGGATGGCGCCCCCCTGCTCACTCTCGTTGTAGAGGCTGACGTTGCCGCTCACAACCGGCAGCTCGAGGCTGGCGCAGGCCTCGGCGATACCGGCCACCGCCTGCTCCAGCTCCCAGTAGACCTCCGGTCGATCAGGGTTGGCGAAGTTGAGACAGTCGGTCACCCCGATTGGGACGGCGCCTGTGGCGACTATGTTGCGAGCCGCTTCACAGACCGCTATCTGAGCGCCTGTGAAGGGGTCGAGCTGACAGTAGCGGCCGTTGCCATCCAGAGTCAGCGCCAGACCTATCTGGGTGCCGTTGAGGCGCACCATCGCCGCGTCGCCGCCCGGCGGGATGATGGTGGCAGCGCCGTTCATGGTGTCGTAGCGGCGGTGAACCGGCAGCCGGCTGCAGAGGTTGGGACTGCCCAGCAGCTTGACCAGCACGCCGCCCAGATCCTCCGGTTCGCTGAGGAGGCGATCGAGGTTCAAGATCGTTGCCTGCTGGGCCCGCGGCTGCGAGCGGGGGTTGCGCTCGGGCGCTCCTTCAGTGAGGAGCTGCACAGGCAGCCGAGCCACCACCGAGTCGCCCTCGGTCACCGTGAGCTGGCCGTCGTCGGTAACCTCGCCGATCACCGCGGCCTCCAGGTCCCACTTCGCGAAGACCTTGGCCACTCGGGCTTCGCCCCCCGGCCTGACGACGATGAGCATCCTCTCCTGCGATTCGGAGAGCATCACCTCGTAGGGCGACATGCCGGTCTCCCGCCGGGGCACCCTTGTCACGTCGATGCGCGCGCCGGCCTTGGCCCGGCCGGCGCACTCGGCCACCGACGAGGTGAGGCCGGCGGCGCCCAGGTCCTGGACCGCCACCACCTCGCCCAGGCCGCGCAGCTCCTGGCAGGCCTCCAGCAGGCACTTCTCCAGGAAGGGGTTGCCGACCTGGACGGCCGGGCGGCGCTCGTCCGAGTCGCCGTCCAGTTCGAGCGAGGCGAAGGAGGCGCCATGGATGCCGTCCCGACCCGTTCGAGCGCCGACCAGCAGGAGCCGGGAGCCGGTGCCTTCCGCCCGCGCCAGCATCAGCTCCTTCGACCGCACCACGCCCACGCACATGGCGTTGACCAGCGGGTTGCCGGCGTAGCACTCATCGAAGTAGATCTCCCCACCCACCGTGGGGATGCCCATGCAGTTGCCGTAGCCGCCGATGCCTGCCACGACGCCTTCGAAGTGCGGCCGGCTCTCCGGCAGGGGCCCGAAACGGAGCGAATCGAGCAGCGCCAGGGGGCGGGCGCCCATGGCCATGACATCGCGAAGGATGCCGCCCACGCCGGTGGCAGCGCCCTGGTAGGGCTCGATCGCGCTGGGGTGGTTGTGCGACTCGACCTTGAAGACGCAGGCCCAGCCGCCGCCGACGTCGACAGCTCCCGCGTTCTCGCCAGGTCCCTGCAGCACCTGCCGGCCCCGGCCCGGCAGCCGCCGCAGCAGCGGCTTGGACGTCTTGTAGGAACAGTGCTCAGACCAGAGCACGCCCAGCATGCCCAGCTCAAGCTGGTTGGGCTCCTGAGCCAGCCGCTTCAGGATGAGCTCGTACTCGGCCCGGCTGAGCGCCACCTCGCGCAGCTCCCAACTGCTGATGAAGCCGGCTGTGCGGCTCATGCCACCCCTAGAGGCGCGGCCGAAGAGCCGGCCGCGCCTCTCGCACCGGCGGGGGTTCTCAAGATGGCCTCGAAGAGGCGGAGACCGTCCAGTCCGCCCAGGTCCGCGTCGGCGCAGCGCTCCGGGTGGGGCATCATCCCCAGCACATTGCCGCGCTCGTTCACTATGCCGGCGATGTTGTGCTGGCTGCCGTTGGGGTTGGCCTCCGCGTCGACCAGGCCGCCAGAGTCGCAGTAGCGAAAGACCACCTGACGGTTCTGCTCCAGCCGGGAGAGCGTGGCGGGATCGGCGACATAGTTGCCCTCGCCGTGGGAGATCGGCATTCGCAGCACTTGGCCGGTATGGATGCCATGCGTGAAGGGAGTGTCCCCGCGCTCGCAGACCATGTGCTGCCACTGGCAGCGGAACTCCAGATTGGCGTTCCTGACCAGCGCCCCCGGCAGCAGACCGGCTTCGCAGAGTACCTGGAACCCATTGCAGCTGCCCAGGACCAGGCCGCCTTGGGCGGCGAACTCGACGACGCTCTCCAACACAGGGCTGAAGCGAGCGATGGCGCCAGTCCGGAGGTAGTCGCCGTAGCTGAAGCCACCGGGGAGGATGACGCAGTCGGCGCCTTGCAGGTCCCGCTCCTTGTGCCAGAGGGGGATCGCCTCTGCGCCCTCCACCCCGCTCAGAGCCAGCCGCATGTCGCGGTCCGACCAGGTCCCGGGGAAGACGACGACTCCGAATCTCATCCCTCGCCACTCCCGCCCCTGGCACCCTTCGCAGCCTTGGGACCCTTGTCAGCGTTGGCGTCGCCGGCCGCGGCGGCGTCTGCGACGGCCTCACCGGCATCGTCTGCCTCCGCCGCCGGATCGACGTCGAAGCGAAAGTCCTCGATCACCCGGTTGGCGAGGAGCTTGCGGCACATCTGCTCGACCTCGCTGCGGGCTTCGGCGTCTGAGGACGCCTGCAGCTGGATCTCCAGGTACTTGCCGATGCGGACTTCCTCCACGCCGGCGAAGCCCAGGCTGTTCAGCGCCTGTTTGACAGTGGCCCCCTGGGGATCGTTGATGACCGGCTTGGGCGTGACCAGCACCCGGGCGGTTCTCACGAAATGGAGCTGAAGGAGCTGCCTGTCAGGCGCTGGTAGGCGGTCAGATAGCGCCCGCGCGTCTGCTCCACCACCTGCTCGGGCAGCCTGGGTGGCGGCGAGTTCCGATCCCAGCCGGTCTGGGAGGCCAGCCAGTCCCGGAGGAACTGCTTGTCGAAGGACTCGGGCGAAGTGCCCACCTGGTAGCTCTCGGCATCCCAGTACCGCGAGCTGTCGGGCGTCAGCACCTCATCGATCAGGGTCAACCTGCCGTCGATGAGACCGAACTCGAACTTCGTGTCGGCGAGGATCAGGCCCCGAGCCTCCGCGAGGCGCGCACCGGCCTCGTACAGGTTGAGGCTGGCATCTCGCAGTTGGGTGGCAAGGTCGTCACCCAGACTGGTCGCCAACCGGGAGAAGCTGATGTTCTCGTCGTGGCCCGTATCAACCTTGGTGGCGGGCGTGAAGATCGGCTCCGGCAGCCGCTCGCTCTGACGGAGACCGGTCGGCAACGGCTCGCCGACCATGGTGCCGAGCTGGCTGTACTCCGACCAGGCGCTGCCCGCCAGATAGCCTCGGACTACGCACTCGAAGTCGATCCGCTCAGCGCGCCTGACCACCATGCAGCGGCCGGCCAGCTCGGGCGGCAGGCCCTCCAGCTCGGTGCCGAGCAGGTGATTTGGCTGCAGGTCGTGTAAGCGCTCGAACCAGAAGACGGAGAGCTGGGTCAGCACCCGGCCCCGGTCCGGGATGCCGTCGGGCATCACCCAATCGAAGGCCGAGATTCGGTCTGTGGCCACCATGAGCAGCCGGCGAGCATCCAGCGTGTAGGTGTCGCGTACCTTCCCCTTGGCGAAGACGGGGTAGTCGAGGTTGGTGCTGGTGACGGCGCGCAGGACCTCGGCCATCAGCTCTTGCTCGCGGCGGTGGCCAGCAGCCCTGTCCGCTCGAAGGCGAGGTCGACGTGCTCCAGGAAGGCTGCGGGGTCGAAGATCGCGTCCAGGTCAGCTCCCAGGCGCTGCGCCACTTCAGTGTTCTCCGCCAGGTTCTCCCGAAAGCCGCCCTCACCATCGCTGGCGCGGAGAGCGGCGGACTGCACTATTCGATAGGCGGCATCGCGGCTGAGCCCGCTCTCGACCAGCGCCAGCAGCGCCCGCTGCGAATAGACGATGCCGCCATCGGCTGCCAGGTTTCTCGCCATCCGCTCCGGCCGCACTTCCAGCCCGCTCAGAACCTTGGTCAGGTCGATCGCCATGAAGTCGAGCAGGCAGCAGGCGTCAGGAAAGAGCACGCGCTCCGCCGAGCTGTGGCTGATGTCTCGCTCGTGCCAGAGCGCCACGTTCTCAAGCTCGCTGGCGGCGTAGCCGCGGAGGAGGCGCGCCAGCCCGGAGATTCTCTCGCTGACTATCGGGTTGCGCTTGTGCGGCATCGCGGAGCTGCCCTTCTGCTGGGAACTGAACGGCTCCAGCGCTTCGCCGACTTCGCTCCGCTGCAGATGTCGGATCTCCACAGCGATCCGCTCCAGAGAAGCTCCTGCCACTGCCAGGGCGGAGATGAAGGCGGCGTGGCGGTCTCGCGACACCACCTGCGTACTGACGGGATCAACGCGAAGGTCGAGCTGCTGGCAAACATACTGCTCGACCCGAGGATCGAGGCCGGCATGGCTGCCGACAGCCCCGCTCAGCTTGCCCACCGCCAGGTCGTCGGCCGCCCACTTGATGCGCTCCCGCGCGCGATCCAGTTCGGCTACCCAGCCGGCGACCTTGAAGCCGAACGTGATCGGTTCGGCGTGAATCCCGTGTGTGCGCCCGACCATCAGCGTCCTGCGATGGCGCAGCGCCAGCTCTGCCGCGGCCTGGCGCAGCTTCGCCAGGTCGTCCAGGATCACCTCCGCGCTGCGCCGGACCTGCACAGCCAGAGCGGTGTCGATGACGTCTGAGGAGGTGAGCCCGAAATGGATGTAGCGCGCCTCCGGCTGGCCGACCGACTCCCCGATCACTGTCAGGAAGGCGATCACGTCGTGACCCACTTGGGCCTCCACCTCGTTGATGCGCTCCACCTGGAAGGAGGCTGAGCGAATCTTGGCGAGCGCCTCGGCCGGGATCCGGCCCGCCTGCGCCCAGGCCTCACAGGCCAGGATCTCAATCTCCAGCCAGAGTTGAAAACGGCTTCGATCGGACCACAGCTCGCGCATGCGGGCAGGTGCGTAGCGTTCTATCAAGGAGAGGAAACCTCTTGGGCTGGCAAGGGGTGCAGTAAGTATAGAGAGAAACAGATTCGGCAAGATCTGGTATCGGCTACTTGGGGTAGCCACAAAATAGGGGCTGGCGCCCGCTGCAGCAACCTGCTCTGGCTAGGCTAAAGAGGCTCATGCAGCCTCCTTTTGCCCCGCGCCCGGCAACCGCCCGCAGATCGCGGCAGCCTGCCCCTGCCCGGCGCGATCCACTGGACCACCTTCCGGGCCTCGACACTCGTAGTCGTGGACGTAACCGCTTCCGCCGCCCAGTCGTTTGAGCAGGCGGAGAGAGAACGGTCTTTGAGCCTCCCTCCTCGGGATGACGAGAGGGAGCTCGTTGAGCGTGCGAAGTACGAGCCACCGGCCTTCGGTGAGCTCTATGACCGCTATTTTCTCCAGATCTACAAATTCGTGTATTCCAGAGTTCACGACCAAGCGATCGCCGAGGACGTCACGAGTGACGTCTTTCTGAAGGCCCTGCGTGGCATCGGCCGCTATCAGGACACGGGCCGGCCCTTCTCTGCCTGGCTGTATCAGATAGCTGTCAACGCAGTGGCCGATCGCTTCCGCGCCGCCAGGCCGCTGGAGGACATCGACGCCCAGCACGACGTATCGGTGGGTGGACCCGGACTGGAGGAGATGGCCGCGCGGCGGGATCGCATGAGCCGCATCTGGGCCCAGGTCGAGACGCTGCCCCGGCAGCAGCAGGTAGCGCTGGTCCTCAAGTTCCAGGAGGACATGAAGATCGAGGACATCGCTATCGCCATGGGCAAGACGGCTGGGGCCGTCAAGCTGCTCATCCACCGGGGGGTGAGCCGGCTTCGGCTCAACCTGGCGGGTGGCGAGCTGGAGGAGATCGAGGCATGAGCTGGCCGCGAGATCCCGAGCTGGACGAAATCTTCCCCACTCCGGAACACCGCAGCCGGCTCGAGCTGCTGAGCGAGAATCCGCCGCACAGGATCGAGCCGGACCTGATGTATCGGGCCACGCTGCGTCGACGCCTGATGCAGGAAGCCTGGGCCATGGCCGAACCTGGGCTGCCCTGGTGGCGCCGCCTGCTGGCTCCCCCCGGACTTGCCTGGGCTGGCGCCACGATCGGGGTTCTCCTGATCGCCTTCCTCGCCTATACGCTCACCGTGAGCCCGACCACCAGCGGCAAGACAGTTGCTTGGAACAGCCCGCTGCAGGACGCTCATGCCGTCGCGACTGTGCAGCCGATAGTCCTCACCTTCAAGGAGCCGGTCGATCACCATTCGGTCGAAGCGGCAGTCCGAATTGAGCCGGCCACCACTGTGACCTACGAGTGGCAAGGAAATGACCTCAAGGTCACGCCGGTCAACCGCCTGGCGCCCGGCACCCAGTACCAGGTGTCGCTGGCGCCGTCGGCGCGCACCGAGTCGGGACAGCCGGTCCCTGTCCGGCCGGCAGTTGTCTTCGTGACCCAGCCGGCGCCGCCGGCGACCCCTGTCCCCACTCCGACGCCCGCGGCCGGGGTTACGGCAGAGCAGGTGCTCGGCAGCGTCGGGGCCGCCCCCGCCGCCTGGTCTCGGGACGGCTCGACGCTGTACCTGATCACGCCCGACGGCGCGCTCGAGGCCTACACGGTCGCGACCGGCAAGACTGGGGTGGTGGCCAGCGGAGTCACCAGGGTGGCGGTCGGACCTGACGGCACGCCCGCCTACGCGAGCGGCGGCGAGGTGAGCTACGGGCAGCAGAAGCTGACGGCTGATCGGCCGCTGGCGCTTGGCTTCAGGAACGGGAGGCTGCTGGTGCTGGCCGGGCGCTCAGTCCTGACAGTCGCCGAGCAGCCGGCCGCCCAGCCCCCGGCGCCGGAGACCTCAGCCAGCCCGACGGCGACCTCCTCACCGGCCACGCCGTCCCCCAGCGCCAGCCCGTCAGCGACCACGCCGAGCCCAACTCCGGCAGCGCCGACGCAGCTCGCGAGCCTCGGCCAAGACCCCAGCGCCGGAGACTTCTCGCCCAACGGCGACCGCCTCGCTTACCTGACGTCGGGGGGGCTCCATGTGCTGGAGCTGAGCACTGGTAAGGATTCGGTCATCGGCAGCGCCACTGGACTGGGCGATTGGTCGCCGGACTCCTCCCGCTATGCCTACCTCGATGTGGACGGAGCGCACATCAGCGACGGCCACGCAGCTGTGCTGCTGACAGCAGCCACAGGGCTCAGCGGCCTCAGCTGGTCGGGCGGCGATGATCTCCTGCTGGCCGGCTCGTCGGGCATCTCGCTTGTTCACGCAGACGGCTCCGAGCTCCACCTGCTCTCCCCAGGCGCCTATGGCCAGCCAGACTGGGCGCCCGGAGCTGGCGTGTTCGCCTTTCACCGGGCGGGCCAGCTCTTCACAGCCAGGGTGCCGAGCGCCCGGCCTGCGCCTGCCTCGACCCAGGAGGACGTCCTCGACGCCTTCCTCCAAGCCCGCGGCGCGGGTAACGCGGAGGGTGCCAACAGCTATCTCGACGACGCCGGCAAGAAGGCGTTCGCCGGCCTGAAGCTGGTCTACAAGGGCAATGACGGACAGCTGGTGAGCTACAGCGTGCTGTTCTCACAGCCCGGCCGGGCTGTGGTCCGTTTGGTGATTGCGCAGGGACAGGACCGGCGAGTGGTGATGGAGACGCTGACCTTCGCCCGGCAGGGTTCGGCCAAGACCATGGTTCACGGCGTGACCGAGACGGGGGCGCCGCCGCTGGGAAGCGGCCCCAATGTGCTCTCGGTCACTGCGACAGGACATCAGCTCAGGGTCACCTTCGATGCGGATCTCGACCCCGCCACGATAGCTGGCGTGTCGCTGAGCGGCGTCAGGGGCCAGAACTCGTACGACGCTTCCAGTCGCACAGTGATGATCGATATTGGCTCGGCACTCGTCCCCGGCAACACCTACACGCTGGGCGTGACAGCAGACGTCAAGGACGTCAACCACGCTCCTGCCACGCCGTTCAAGCTGGACCTGCTCGGACCTCCGCTGACTTAGGCGCTTCGGCGCCGGGTCAGTACTTGTTCGTAGAGATCCACTGTCTGGTCGGCGATGGCCGGCCAGCTGAACTTTTCCAACACCCGCTGGCGCCCGGCAGCTCCGAACCTTGCGGCGCGGTCTGGATCTTGGAGCAGCTCCTGCAACCGAGCGGCCAGACCGCGCTCAAACTCCTCCGGCCGGCCCTTGTCGTACTCGACCAGGTGGCCGGTCTCGCCCTCCACCACCACCTCCGGGATCCCGCCCACGGCCGAGGCGACCACAGCAGTTTCGCAGGCCATCGCTTCCAAGTTGACCAGGCCGAACGGCTCGTAGATGGAGGGGCAGACGAAAACGGTCGCGCCGGTGAGGAGGGGCAGGATGAGGCTGAGCGGCAGAAACCCCTCCAGGTAAACCAGGTTGAAGTCCCGCTGCCGCAGCTGGTCGGCCAGGGCCTCAACCTCCGCGCCCAGCTCCGGGGTGTCTGCCGCCCCCGCGCAGACGACCAGCTGAGTGCGGGGATCGAGATGGCGGGCGGCGGCCAAGAGATGCTGCAGCCCCTTCTGGCGGGTCACCCGGCCGACGAAGATCGCGTAGGGCTTCACCGGATCGACGCCGTGCTGGCGGAGGGCGGCTGGGTCGGAGACGGGGTGGTAGACCTCGGGATCGATCCCGTTGTGGATGACCCGCACGCGGGCCGGGTCGACGCCGGGATAGCAGTCGAGCACATCCCGCCGCATCCCCTGGGATACGGCTATCACTGCATCGGCGCCCAGAATCCCGGTCTCTTCGCAAAAGCGTGAGAGCGCGTAACCGCCGCCCAGCTGCTCCGCCTTCCAGGGACGCAGCGGTTCCAGGCTGTGAGTGGTGACGATGTGCGGAACTGCCCACGTCAGCTTGGCGAAGTGGCCGGCCAGGTTGACGTACCAGGTGTGACTGTGGACGAGGTCCACCTCCTTCAAAGCGGCCACCATGGCGAGGTCGATCGAGATGGCCTGCAGCGCGCCGGCCTCCGGCTTGGGCTCCGCCAGGGCCGGCCAGGGCTGATAGGCCTTCACGCTCGCCTCCCCGCGCGGCTCCCCCCAGCAGTGCACGCTGAGCTCCAACCTCTGGCGCAGCTCCTTGGCCAGGTACTCGACGTGCACACCGGCGCCGCCGTAGATCTCGGGTGGGTACTCCCGGGTCAGCAACCCGACGCGGGGTCCCCCCCTCATGCCGGCAGGGCGCCCAGGGATTGGCCCTTGCCGATGGCGACGATGCCGCCCGGCGTGACGTGGAGCCGTTCGCGATCCGCCGCCAGGTCGTAGCCGATGGTGGCGCCGGGCGGGATGCGCACCCCTTTGTCGATCACCGCGTTGCGCAGCCTGGCGCCACCGCCGACGTCCACGCCGTCCATCAACACGCAGCCCTCCACCTCGGCGTGGGAGTGAACTACCACGCCCGGTGAGAGGATGGAGCGCCGCACCAGGCCGCCCGAGACGATCACACCCGATGAGACCAGTGAGTTGAGCGCCATGCCGCGACGGCCGTCTTCGTCATGGACGAACTTGGCCGGCGGGACCGGCGGCAGCCAGCTGTAGATGGGCCAGTCCTGGTTGTAGAGATTGAACGGAGGCTCAAGCGCGAGCAGGTCCATGCTTGCCTGGTAATAGGAGTCCAGATCCCCCACATCGCGCCAGTAGCCTGCCTCCTGGCCGCTAACTCCCGGTACCCGATTGGTGTTGAAGTCATAGACGCCCGCTTGGCCCTGATCGACGAGCATGGGCACTATGCTGCCCCCCAGGTCGTGCATCGAGCTGTCATCGGAGGAGTCGCGGCTGACAGCTTCCACCAGCGCCTTGGTGGTGAAGATGTAGATGCCCATTGAGGCATACGCACGGCTGGGGTCGTGCGGAAGCGGCTTGGGCGCGTCGGGCTTCTCCACGAAGCTGCGAACGTGGCCGTCCGCGTCGGCCTCGATGATGCCGAAGCCTGACGCTTCGCCAAGCGGGACCGGGATGCCGGCGAGTGTGATACCCGCCCCGCTCTGAAGGTGGTGGCGGAGCATCCCCATCGCATCCATTCGGTAGATGTGATCGGCGCCGAAAACGCAGATGTGCTCAGGCTTCTCATCGTTGATCAGGTTCAAGTTCTGGAATACGGCGTCAGCGGATCCCAGGAACCAGCGCGGGCCCAACCGCATCTGGGCGGGCACGTTGGCCACGTAGTTGCCAAGCATGGGAGAAAGACGCCACATCTGAGCGATGTGCCGATCCAGGCTGTGGCTCTTGTACTGGGTGAGGACGACTATCTTGCGGAGACCGCTGTTGACGAGGTTGGAGAGCACGAAGTCGATCAGTCGGTAGGTGCCCCCGAAGGGAACCGCCGGCTTGGCGCGATCATGGGTAAGCGGCAGGAGGCGAGTGCCCTGGCCGCCGGCAAGAACCATTGCCATCACATGCAGCTCATCTCTGCCCAAGCCGGCCAGTTGAGTCATCCCCTGTTCAGGTTAGTTGCCTTCATTGATCCAACGCTGGGGCTGAAGCGTAACTCCTGCATCTACCTGCTGAGATCGGAGGGAATGCGTCACATTCCTGTCCCGCGCTGGTGACGCCTCGCGAGCAGTCGATCTGGTTCAGGTGTCAATCACCGCTCTAGACAAAGGAGACTTTTCAAGTGGACTCGGAGTTGTTCGGAGGCCAGGCGGTCATCCACTTCAAGGATGAGACGACCCGCCGGAGCTTCCTCAGAACCGCGGCGCTCGTGGGCGTCGGGGCCACGCTGGCGGGGGGCGCGACTACCGCATTCGCAGCCGGCCCGGAAATGGCCTCACAGTTCGGCGATGGGGACGTCGGCGTCCTCAATTACGCCCTCACGCTGGAATATCTGGAAGCCGACTTCTACGCGCAGGGCACTGCCAAGGATTTCCTTGGTGACAACAAGAAGTACCTGGCACCGATCGCCCAGCACGAGGCGGCACACGTCCAGGCGATCCTCGGCACCCTGCAGAAGCTGGGCGCCACGCCGGCGGCCAAGCCGACCTTCAAGTATCCGGACGGCACGTTCACCGACGCGATGACGTTCCTCAAGACTGCCAACACGTTCGAGGAGACAGGTGTCAAGGCCTATCACGGCCAGGTGCCCCTGATCAAGGACGGCGCCATCCTGGGTGCCGCCGCCTCCATCGCAGGGGTGGAGTCACGCCATGCGTCGGTGCTGAACCTCATCCTGAAGCAGAAGTTCGCACCCGCTCCGGTCGAGGCGCACGCCTCGATGGACGAGGTAGTGGCTGCTGTCAAGCCGTTCCTGGGAGCCTAGATAATGACCAATTCATCAATCAACCGCCGCAGCTTTCTGAAGCGGGGCGCGCTCGGCGCCGGAGCCGTGGTCTCCGGCGAGGCGGCCATTCAGCTGCTCAGCACCGGACGGGCCTGGGCCGCGTTCGGCAGCGACGCCGACGTGCTCAACTATGCGCTGACTCTCGAATATCTGGAGTCGACGTTCTACGAGATGGGCAACGCCGCCAACGTGATCACCGACGCCACCGAGAAGGACGTTCTAGCCACCATCCAGCAGGACGAGGAAGCTCACGTTCAGGCGATCAGCGACACCATCAAGAAGATCGGCGGCACTCCGGTTGCCAAGCCGAGCGTGACGTTCCCGGACGGCACTTTCACCTCCCGCGACTCCTACCTCAAACTGGCCAAGACCTTCGAGGAGACGGGCGTGGGAGCCTACCTGGGCGCTGCCGGCAGCATCCAGAACAAGGACATCCTGCAGGCCGCGGCAGGCATCTTCGGGGTGGAGGCACGACACGCCGCCGCCATCGGCTACATCACAGGCGCCGCGCCTGAGGGTGGCATCTACATGGGGGCCACCGAGACCGCTAAGCAGCCAGCCGACGTGCTGGCGGCCGTGATGCCCTTCTTGGGCGGAATGCCGAGTGCCGGTTTCCCCCCCCGAAACGGAAACCCTGACTTCCTGGCCGCCGGGGCCGGGGCCGGCCTGCTGGCCGGGGCGGGGTTGCTCGTCGCCGGTCTGCGCCGCCGAGCGGCCGCAGCCGAGACTGAGTAAATCTTGGGCGTGATCGCACGCCTTCGTGGCTGGACCGGTTCCCGCCGGGCACTCGTGCTCGGCGGGGCGGTCCTGCTCAGCCTATCGACGGCCATCGGAGCCGTCGATCTGCACTCACAACAGGCAAGCCGGCATCAGGCGCTGGCGCCGCACAGGCCGGCGGCGACCATCCCGGTCGTACCGCCGGCACCTGACCAATACAACCCCGAGCCGGCGCGCGTGGCGGGCCAGACCCCGCAGCGACTGCGGATTGCGTCAATCGGAGTGGATGCGGGAGTGGAGTCAGTCGGCGTTACACCCGCACTGCTGCTGAAGACCCCCAATGACACAGCCAACGTCGGCTGGTACGAGCTGGGCAGCAGCCCCGGCCAGAACGGTGACACGGTTCTCACCGGCCACCTCGACACCCAGACTGGAGCTCCGGCCGTCTTCGCCCGACTGGGTGCGATCAACCCAGGCGACACGATCACCGTGGTGGCTGGCGACGGGCGAACCGTCAACTATCGGGCCGATTCCGTGGGCCTGGTGCCCAACGACCGGACGCCGGCCGATCTCTACGCCACCGACGGGCCGCCGCGGCTCACGCTCATCACCTGCGCCGGAACGTGGGACGCCAATCGTCAGCTGTACAGCGAGCGCCTATTGATCCGGGCAACGCAGAGCTGACGTATCTATCTCAGGAGACAAGCAGTGAAACTCACCAGATCAAGCATGAGACTCGGTCGAATCGGGCTCCTGGCGGCCGCTTTTCTGAGCCTGGCCGCCTGCGGAGCCGGTGGTGGCGGCTCATCCTCGCAAGCTACGGCTTCGCCGACCGACCACGCACACATGTCGATGTCCCCGACCGCGGCCCCGACGGCCGCCCCCAGCCCGAGCGCATCTCAGGCGCCTGCCCCCGCAGCGGCGATGGTGGAGGAAGTCAACGCGACCAACAAGGGCGGTGATTTCAAGCCTGCCAGCACGAACATCAAGGTCGGTGAGACGGTGGTGTGGATCAACCACAGCGGCAACATCCACAACGTCACCTTTGACGACAAATCGCTTGGCAACTCGTCCACCATGAGCGCGAACGAGAGCTTCAGCAAGAAGTTCGACAAGCCGGGGACTTACCACTACGTCTGCACTTTCCATCCTGGAATGGAAGGGACGATAGTAGTCACGTAAATGGGTGGCGAGCGGCTGCTCAGGGACCGAGGTCCCAGAGCAGCCGGTAGTACGCCGTGACGGGGTCCAGCTCCACCCCATATGCCTCCAGCAGGCGCGCTTCCCAGCCAGGGCCGTCGTTCCAGCCTGCCGACCAGATGGCGATGGCGAGGTCGGCCCAGCGGTCCCCCACCCCGAGTAAGCCCAGATCCACATGTCCAGTCACAGCCCCTTCGGCATCCAGCAGCGTGTTGGGGGCGCAGGCGTCACCGTGGCAGACCACCAGCTGGCGGACGGGCGGCGGGGCCGACACCAGCTGCAGGGCTTCGGCGATGCTCAGGTGGCGATGGCTGGAGTGCCAGAGTTCAACGTTCACCTGCCCCCCAGAGGCGCGCCGGCGAGCGTCGGCCACTCTGTCGCCCGCCGCCCAGGTGAACGGGCACTCCGCCACCGGCAGGGAATCGTGGAGCCGGCGAAGACCCTGTCCCAGGCTCCTGACGGCTGTGGCCGGGTCAGCCTGCCAGCGTGGGCTGACAGCGTTCTCCCCGGCAGCGCTGCAGTGACCAGCCAGGCGCCCGTCTGTTCGCCGCCCTGATCGAGCAGCCGAGGCACGCCAAATCCAACGGAGAATCCGCCGGCGCCCACTTCACAAACCGTCGTTGGGCGCCGCCGCCCACCTCGAAGGTGAGGCCGCCGGCCTCGTTCTGCCAGACCGCCAGCACAGGCTCCTCCCCAGCCAGCCGCAGCACGGCCGCCGGTATGGCTGTCCCTGCGTGGGGAACCTCAGACAGCCTCAGATCCTGCGCCTGAAAGTCGTCGCGGCGGACTTCGCTCATCAGACACGAACCTAGCTAGGCCCGCGTACGCCTTCGGCGAGAGCTTCGGCGGGAGCCGAGAATTCCGGTGCTCAGCTCGACGCGGCCGCGCGTTGCGCGAGTCCGTCAACGAACAGGTCGAGTAGCAACTCGAAGCGGGCGTCGGGGTCGGCGAACGCGAAGTGATCGGCGAGGTCGACGAGATTGGGGAACCGCTGAGGCGGGAGGGAGGTGAGGTAATCGCGCGCCATGTTCGCCGCATCTTGAGATGCGGGTTGCACGTCTTCGGACTGGACCTCGACGGTCTCGTCGAGAGTGAATCCGTTGACGACGGCCATCAGTAGGTGCTGGCCGAGCACGGCGAGCTGATCGGGGACTCCGCCGGCTCGGAGGATCGCGAGGAGTCGCTCGCTGTAGCGCAGCGCGTTGGGACCCATCGCATGCGCGCCACGATCCTCCGCCACCGGGACATCGTCCGGATCTCGCTCGGGCGAATCCCGTCACGCGGCCAGCGGGAATCGCCGTGTGCCTCCACGTCGGTCGGGGCGCGCACGACCTTCAGCTAGACCAGCAGCGCTTCGTGGCCGTCGGCAGCGAACTCCTGCTCGACACCCCCGGAGCCGCTGACGCGACCGGCCGCTATGAGATCGAGATCGCCGGCGGCGCCAACCACCTCACGATCCATGCCCCCCGATGACGTCGTGCTCCAAACAGGTCTTACCTCACAAGGTAATCGACTCCCAGAAGGACCGGCCTACCGTGAAATCGGCGGCCGCTCGTGATTTACGTCGACCGCCCTCTCGAGCCTGTGAAGGACTTCGTCGACACCATCGACGCGCACTGGGACGACGTGGTGCGCTGGTTCCAAAAGACGCGGACTCGCTGGTGGTCGGCTCGACGTTGCCGTCACCGATGAGGACAGACGGATCGCCTCCGTCTATGGGTTTCTCGACAAGGTTCCCAGCTGACCCGAGCAAAGTCGGTTGGATCAGCGTCAATTGGCGACATTCTTAGCCTTCAGCGTCTCGGTCAGCTGATATCGGCATTTACGCGATCACTTGGCCACAGCGGCCTCCACCAACAGACAAGGAGTTGGCGATGCAGATGAACATGGTGCAGCAAGACGCTCCAGCGAGGAGGATCTTCTCGTTCATGGTCGCGACCCTGGATGGGTATTACGAAGGTCCAAACCGGGATTTCGACTGGCCGGTTGTCGACGAGGAGTTCAACGAGTTCGCTCTCCAGCAGCTCAACGAGGTCGACACCATCCTGTTCGGGCGGGTCACCTACAGCCTGATGGCCCAGTGGTGGCCGACGGATGCAGCCAAGGAAGCCGACCCTGTCGTTGCTTCCAAGATGAACGGCCTGCCCAAGATCGTCGTCTCACGGACGCTCGAACAGGCCGATTGGGCCAACACGCGGCTCGTCAAGGACGACGTGGCCGACGAGCTGGCACGCCTGAAGCGGCAGCCTGGCAAGGACATGGTGATCATGGGCAGCTCGAACCTTACTGTGAGCCTGCTGGGCATGGGGATCGTCGACGAGCTCCGAGTCATGGTCAACCCGGTAATCCTCGGTGGCGGCCAGTCGCTGTTCAGAACCGCAACCGAAAGGATCGGCGTGAAGTTGCGGAAGGCCAGGTCCTTCCGCTCCGGCAACGTCCTTCTCCACTATCAGCCCATGAGAAAGGAGGCCTGACATGATCGGCAGCGATGGTAGACCCCGAGTCACCGAGGCCCATTCGCTCGACGGGGACGGCGCCCGCCTCTTCGAGGGCGCGGACCACGGTGGCGTCGCGCTCTCATTCTTCCTGACCGACACGCCGCCCGGCGGCGGACCTCGCCTCCACGTTCATCCCTACCCGGAGGTCTTCGTGGTGCAGCAGGGCACCGCCGCTTTTCGGGTCGGGGAGGCGACCATCGAGGCCAGCGAAGGCCAGATAGTGGTCGCCCCCCCTGGCCAGGCCCACACGTTCACGAATGCCGGCCACAGGCCGCTGCGTATGGTGACCCTCCACCCCAGTGACCGTGTGGTCACTGACTGGCTGACCGAGTAGCCAGATGATTGGAGGGGTGTAGGTGCGCAGACTTGAAGCTGGGGAGTTCGAGCCTTGGCGCCAGCTTCGGCTGACCGCTCGCCAGGAAGCGCCCCTGGCCTTTGGATGGACCTGTGCGCGCGAGCGGCAGCATCCGGTCTCAGTCGGAAGGGAGCGGACCGCAGCCTTTGCCACCGGCGATCAGCGGGTCATGTTCGTGGCCGTCGCGGCCACCGGCTGCTCGACGCCGGCGCCGGCGGCGCTCCCTGGCCTCGCTCTCGCCGCTGCTCATGGAGGGCTTCCGGCGGGCCGTCCTGAACTCGTCGGTCCCGGCCGGGGACATCCCGGGCGAGGCTTCCGGCCCAGTGGTGCTGACGAGCAGGGCAACGTCTGGACTGATCGCTGCGACAAGCCTGTTTATCGCGGGTGGATGGACGCTCCTAAGAGTACGGCCCGGCGCTCGCGGCTGACCCCGCGGAGCGGCTTCGGAATGAGCTGACGGCCCACAGAAATGGGTCGCCCATATTGGAGGAGAAGAAGATGAAGAGAGCTTCGAATCGTTGGATGGTCGCGGGCCTCCTGGCCCAGCTTGGTGGCGTTGCGTCTGAAGCCGCATGGGCCGTGCTCCCCCAGTCAACCCGTTCGGGCACCGGTACCAATTGGGGTTTCCTCGTGGATCATGTAGTGTCGAACGCAGGCGTTGTTGCGGTCCTGGTCGGAGCGGCGCTGACCCTCCGTGATCGTCGCTCCTTGTCTCGCGCTGTCGTCGGGAGCGCCACTCTCGGCGCAACCCTAGAAACGATTGGCGCAGCTGCCGACATGGCGAGACACGTGTCAGGGCAGCGCGGTGGGGAAGCCATCATCTACCCGACGCTTGCGGCCGGGGCAGCACTCGCGATCGGTTCTCTGGTGCTTGGAAGACCGGCATCCAGGGCGGTCCGGTCCTAACAGCCGGAGCAAACGATGTCCACCTGAGCATTTCCTAGCCGTCATCTCGGTGGCCGACCTCAGTGCCGCACACGGGTGGTACGAGCATCTCGCAGCCCAGCCGACAACCCTCGGATGGAAGGATCACCCACAGAATGGGCCCCCGCTTCTATATCCGGACCGTCCGGGAAGCGTCTACAGATCTCCGGAGCTGTTCAGACTATCCAGCAGTTGCCGGCTGCCGCCGGGATTGCCAGGCGGCCGCCAGTCGTCAGAGCAGCCCGACGTGGCGGCCGGCCCGGCACAGGGCGGCGACGCTGGTGGCGTGCTCGATTGTCCCGTCGAAGGCGGCCGCCAGGGCCTGCCGAAGCGGCAGCCTGCGGACGATCATGTCAGCCTCCGCCACCTCCGGACTTCGGCCGACTGAGGTCAGGTTCTGGGCCAGGTAGAGATATTGGACCCCTGTCAGTGCCGCTGAGCCCCGCGTGCGGCCGAGCGAAAGCCAGTCCTCGGCGGTGAGCCCGGCCTCCTCCGCCAGCTCCCGCTGCGCGGCCGGCAGGGGCTCCTCACCGGGCTCCAGCGTTCCCGCCGGCACCTCCCAAGAGCTGCGGTTCCAGGGGTGCCGCCACTGGCGCACCAGCACCGTGTCGCCCGATTCGAACACTGGCACCATCCAGACTGCGCTCGGCGTCTCGACGACGCGGTGATCTGACTCCCCGCCCTCGGGCCAGCGCACTGTGTCCAGCCGCAGACCGATGTCGCGGACACGTGCCACTTGGCGCGAGGCAACGACTTGGAACGGCCGTTCAGCAGCGGGCTCGAGGAGCCAGTCGGGTCCGCTCACGCGCCCTGGGCATCGGCTGTCAGCGCTGCCACCGCCGCAGCGGCGGCGGCGATGTGGCGAGGATCGGGGCCATAGTCGAAGGGGGAGACCTCGCCCAGGTGCTCCTTGGCACGATTGAGCAGGTCGGGATGGTCGTCGATGAACCGGGTGGAAAGCTTGCCAGCCAGGAAGTCCTGGCTCTCCAGGATCGCCTGGTGATAGGGGATGGTGGTGGCCGGACCGACCAGCACGAACTCGCGCAGCGCTCGCTTGCCGCGAGCGATGGCCTCGGCCCGGTCGGCGCCGTGAACAATCAATTTGGCGACGAGCGAGTCGTAGTTGGGCGGCACCTCTGAGCCAGGACCGAAACCCGAGTCCACCCGCACGCCGGGACCGGCCGGCTGGACCCAGCGGGTGATCCGCTTGGGGTTGGGCATGAACCTGCGCGCCGGATCCTCAGCATTGATGCGCATCTCGATCGCGTGGCCCGTCCAGGAGATGTCCGACTGCGTGAAGGAGAGCGGCTGCCCCGCCGCCACCCGCAGCTGCTCCTTGACCAGGTCGATTCCCGTCACCTCTTCGGTGATCGGGTGTTCCACCTGCAGGCGAGCGTTGACCTCCAGGAAGTAGAACTGGCCTTCACTGAAGATGAACTCGACAGTCCCGGCGTTGATGTAACCCGCTGCGCGCACCGCCCGGACGGCGGCCTCGCCCATCTCGGCCCGCTTCTCGGCAGTCAAGGCAGGCGAAGGCGTCTCCTCCATGATCTTCTGGTGCCGCCGCTGGATCGAGCACTCCCGCTCGCCCAGGTGGACCACATTGCCCTCGTCGTCAGCGATGATCTGGAACTCGATGTGGCGGGGGTTGTGGACGTACTTCTCAACGTAGACGGTGGGGTCCCCGAAGGCTGCGGCGGCAGCGTTCTTACAGCTCTCGATGGCAGCTATCAGGTCGGCATCCCTTTCCACCACCGTCATGCCGATGCCGCCCCCACCACCGGAAGGCTTGACGATCACCGGGAAGCCGATGTCGCGGGCGATCTGAGCCGCCAGCTTGACGTCCTCGATCGCCTCGCTGCCCGGCGTCACCGGGACACCGTTCTCTCCGGCCAGGCGCTTCGCCTCAAGCTTGGATCCCATCGCCCGCATCGCGCCCGCGGGCGGCCCGACATACGCGATGCCGGCGGCCGCGCAGGCTTCGGGGAACTCGGGCCGCTCGGAGAGAAAGCCGTAGCCGGGATGGATCGCCTCCGCACCCACGTCGGCGGCCAGCTTGACTATCCTCTCCAGCTGCAGGTAGGACTGCGTCGGCGGCGCGGCCCCGATGTGATGCGACTCGTCAGCGTAGCGGCGATGAATGGCGTTCGCGTCAGCGTCCGAAAAGATGGCAGCTGTCTCGATCCCCAGCTCGCGGCAGGCGCGCATGACGCGGACGGCGATCTCCCCCCGGTTGGCGACCAGGACCTTGTTGAACGGCTTCCTCTTCATCTCTATGCGATGGCTACAAGTGGTTGGTTGGGCGTCACCACTTCGCCCTCCTTGACGTAGACGTCAGTCACCCTGCCCGGCTTGCTGGCGACTATGTCGTTCTGCATCTTCATGGCCTCCAGCACAGCCACCACCTCGCCGATCTTCACCTCGTCGCCCTGCTTCACCGGCAGCTTGACGATCAGCCCCTGCATGGGCGCGGTGATGGCGTCCTTGGCTGGCGCCTTGGGCGTCGGCACAGGTGCGGTGGTCCCGCCGGGACCGGCGGCTGAGCCGCCCGCTGGCAGAACTGCCAGGCCGGCTCCCGTAACCCGAACCTTGAAAGTCTCGCCCTCCACCTCGACGTCGAACTCCGCGCTCTGGGCTTGCGCCGCTGCCTGGGCGGCGGGCGCTTCAGCGGCGGCCTCGTCCCCGTCCCCCTGAGCCGCAGCCTGCGCCTGGTCGCCTTCGGCGGCGACTGCCTCCGCTTCCTCGCCGCTCTCTCGACCATCGCCGGACTGCTTCTCCTTCGGCTTGGCCATAAGCTCCAGGGCCAGCTGAGGGAACAGCAGATAGGTCAGGACGTGATCGTCTCCGCCCGGCAGCTTGCGCTTCTTGAGCTGGCTGCGAGCTGCCTCAACCTGGGGTTCCAGAAGATCTGCCGGACGGACGGTGATGGGCTCCTCACGGCCCAGGACCAGACGCCTGATCTCCGCCTCCGCCGGCCTCGGCGGACGCCCGTAGAGACCCTGCAGGTAATCCTTCAGCTCCTGCGTGACAGTCGCGTAGCGCTCCCCGCCGAGAATGTTGTAGACGGCCTGGGCGGCGATCAGCTGCCGGATGGGCGCCACCAGAGGCGGATAACCGAGCTCCTTTCGAACCCGGGGCACCTCAGCCATCACCTCGCGCGTGCGGTCGACCGCCGAGTGCTCCTCCAGCTGGCGGCTGATGTCCTCCAGCATGAAGCCGGGCATCTGGTAGCGAAGGATGTCAGCGTCAACTCTGTCCACCCAGGGCGAGAAGTCACCGACGTGATCTCGCTTCGCCTGCTCCAGTTCCAGTTTGACCTCGATCAGCTTCTCCAGGTCGAGCCCCGTGTCGTAGTCCCCGCCGGCCAGGGCCGCCACCACGCTTTCCGTGGCGGGCTGGCTGGCGCCCCAGGCCAGCGGTGAGAGCGCTGTGTCCACCACGGCCGCACCCGCCTCGATGCCCGCCATGTAGGACATCGGCGCCATGCCGCTGGAGCAGTGGGAGTGGACGATCACAGGCAGACCTGTCATCTCCTTCAGCGCCGTGACGAGCTCCCAGGCGACCTGTGGGGTCAGCAGGCCCGAGGTGTCCTTGATCACCAGGTCCTGCACGTCGAACGCTGCCAGGCCCTTCGCCAGTGAGCACCAGAAGTCGTGATCGTGGACGGGGCTGATGGCATAGCTCAGGGCGCCCTGGACGCGAGCTCCCGCCTTCTTCGCCGAGCGGATCGCCACCTCCATGTTCCGCAGGTCGTTCAGCGGGTCGAAGACCCGGAAGACCTCAACTCCCAGGTTGGCCGCCGTCTTGACGAACAGCTCGACCGCGTCGTCGGCATAGTTGCGATGGCCAACGAGGTTCTGGCCCCTGATCAGAGCCTGGATGGGTGTGTTGGGCGTGACCTTCGCGAGCTCGCGGAGGTACTGCCAGGGATCGTCACCGAGCCTGAGAGACGTCTCGAAGGTGGCGCCCCCGAAAGCCTCCAGGGCGAAGAATCCGATGCCGTCGAGCTTCTTCGCCAGGGGCAGGATCTCCCGCGGCCGCAAGCGGCCCCCCAGGAGCGACTGGTTGGCGTCCCGAAAGGTAGTGTCGGTCAGCCGCAGCCGCGGCTTCGGTACCTGGCCAGGCATCTTAGCCGGCGAGCGCCTGCCGCTTCTCCAGGTGGCTGGCGGCCACCTGCTCGTCCCGCACGCCGAGAATCCGCGCGGCGAACCAGGCGGCGTTCTTGGCGCCGGCGCGGCCGATGGCCATCGTCGCGACAGGGATTCCGGCAGGCATCTGGACTATCGAGTAGAGCGAATCGATGCCGCCCAGGTGCTCGGTGGGCACGGGCACGCCGATCACCGGGAGGTCCGTCCAAGCCGCCACCACGCCCGGCAGGTGCGCGGCGCCGCCGGCGGCCGCGATCACCACCTCGAGCCCGCGCTCACGGGCGCTTGCCGCCCAGTCCTTGACCCCTGCCGGGTCGCGGTGGGCAGAGCAGATCTTGAGCTCAGCTTCGATTCCAAAGGCCTCCAACTGCTTCAGACAGTCCTCCATCAATGGAAGATCCGATTTCGAGCCGAGAATGACGCCTACGCGTGCGATTTTGCTGACCCCCTTCCGGTGAGATTCAGTGCCCTACCTCAGACACTAGGTTGCTTCGGCCGCTATATCGTGGCGGTAGAAAGCCTCCTGAAAGCGTACTCGGGCGGCCGCCCCGCCCGCCCTCTCGCGCGCGTCGCGCACTGTCCGGCCCCGGCCCACCACCGTCAGAACGCGACCCCCGGCTGTGATCAGCTTTTGGCCCGCCAGCTTCGTGCCGGCGTGGAAGACGAGGACTTCGCCTGGCAGCTCGTCCAGGCCCGAGATCTCATGGCCTGTCAGGTAGCTGTCTGGGTAACCGCCGGAGGCTATCACCACCCCCACCGCCGCATCCGGCGACCAGCGCAGGGCCGGCGCCGAACTCAAATCGCCTCTGGCGCAGGCCAGCATGACCTCGACCAGGTCGGATTCCAGCCGGGGCAGCAACACCTGCGCCTCGGGATCCCCGAACCGCGCATTGAATTCGATCACCTGGGCGCCACTGGGGGTCAGCATCAGACCCGCGTAGAGCACGCCCCGGTACTCGCTGCCCCGCTTCCGGAGGGCGTCGACGGCCGGCTGGAGGACCACCTTGTGAACCTGCTGGATGAGGCTTTCGCCCATCCCGGCGGGCGGCGAGTAGGCGCCCATCCCGCCGGTGTTCGGTCCGCGGTCGCCAGCCAGGGCGCGTTTGTAGTCGCGGGCAGGTTCCAGCGGCAGCACCCGGCGCCCGTCGCTGAAGCCGAACACCGAGAGTTCCTGCCCGGACAGCCTTTCCTCGATGACCACCGTGCTGCCGGCCGCACCGAGCGCGCTGCGTTCGAGCAGTGCCTCGATGGCTGCGTCGGACTCGGCGATCGAGCCGCAGACGAAGACGCCCTTGCCGAGCGCCAGCCCATCCGCCTTGACCGCCACCTGACCGCCGCGTTCGGCGGCGAAGGCGCGCGCCGGCTCGGCGTCGCTGAAGGCGCGGTGGGTGGCCGTAGGGATGCCGGCTTCCAGCATCAGCTCTTTGGCGAACGCCTTGCTGCTCTCGATCCGACCGGCCGCGCGGTCCGGCCCGAACACCGGCACTCCCCCAGCACGCAGCACATCGCCCACGCCGGCGTCGACGGCAGACTCCGGACCCAGCACAGCGAGATCAACTTTTTCCGCCCTTGCCAGCTCCAGCAGCGCAGTCGAGTCATCGGGCTTCACCGGGATGTTGCGCGCGAGAGCGGCGGTGCCGGCGTTGCCGGGCGCCACCAGGAGCTCGCCGCAGAGCGGCGACTGGCGGCACTTCCAGGCCAGCGCGTGCTCTCGCGCCCCAGCTCCAACGATGAGGAGCCTCACGGTCCCTCAGCCGTGGCCAGGCAGGCGCCGGGCGTTAGCGTGGAGACAGGGAGGGGTTGCGCCCTCCCTTCCCGCTACTCCCACTCGATGGTGCCGGGCGGCTTGCTCGTGATGTCGAAAACAACGCGGTTGACGCCCGGCACCTCGTTGACTATCCGGTTCGAGATCCGAGCCAGCACCTCGTGCGGGAGCCGTGCCCAATCGGCTGTCATGGCGTCCTCCGACGTGACCACGCGCACTGCCACGACGTTGGCGTACGTGCGATAGTCCCCCATCACGCCGACTGTCTGCAGCGGCGTCAGCACAGCAAACGACTGCCAGACCTTGCGGTAGAGGCCGTTGTGCTTGATCTCGTCCACCACCACCCAGTCAGCGTTGCGCAGGATTTGGAGGCGCTCGGCAGTGACCTCACCAAGGCAGCGTATGGCCAGGCCCGGCCCGGGGAACGGCTGCCTGTGCACCATGTCCTCGGGCAGTCCCAACTCCAACCCCACCCCGCGAACCTCATCCTTGAACAGGTAGCGGAGGGGCTCGATCAGGCGGAAGCGAAGACTGGGCGGCAGGCCGCCAACGTTGTGATGCGTCTTGATTTTCACCGCGCTCTGACCCGTGTCGGCAGCCGTCGACTCGATGACGTCGGGGTAGAGGGTGCCCTGGCTCAAGAAGTCGATCTCGCCCAAAGTCTTCGCCTCGGCCTCGAACACGTTGATGAACTCGCGTCCAACTATGCGACGCTTCTCCTCCGGCTCGACCACGCCGGCGAGAGCACCGAGGAAGCGGTCGGTGGCGTCAACGAAGCGGATGTTCATGTCCAGATGGCCGTGCAGGACGTCCAGCACTCGATCGGCTTCGCCATGGCGGAGCAGCCCGTTATTGACGAAGACACAGGTCAGCTGGTCTCCGATCGCCCGGTGCACCAGCGTGGCCGCCACAGCGCTGTCCACCCCGCCCGAGAGTGCGAGGATGACCCGTCCGCTACCGACGGTCTCCCGGATCGACTGGGTGGCGTCGGCGATGAAGGAGCCGGCAGTCCAGGTGCCAGTGCAGCCGCAGACGTTGTAGAGGAAGTTGCGGATGATCTCCTTTCCCTGCGGCGTGTGCTGCACCTCGGGATGAAACTGGATGCCCAGCGTGCCGGCGCCGTCGCTGAAGGCTGCCACCGGCGCGTTGCCGCTCGAGGCCACCGCGCGGAAGCCGGGCGGAAGCTCCAGCACATGATCGCCATGGCTCATCCAGACCGGCAGCTCCGCCGGCAGACCCGCAAAGAGCCGATCGGAGCGGCTGACACTGAGCAGAGCCGGTCCATACTCCCGCTTGCTGGCCGGTTCCACGGTGCCGCCGCGATGGTGGGCGATCAGCTGCATGCCGTAGCAGATGCCCAGCACCGGGACCCCCGATTGAAGAGCTGCCGGATCGATCTGAGGCGCGTTCTCCGCGTAGACGCTGGCGGGGCCGCCGCTCAGGATCAGGCCCACCGGATTGCGGGCCGCCAGCTCCGACCAAGGGGTCGTACCGGGGAGCAGCTCGCAGTACACGTTGGCCTCGCGAACCCGGCGCGTGATCAGCTGCGAGTACTGCGAACCGAAGTCGAGGACGATGATCAGCTCGCGCTGAGAATCCGCCGCGGCGGCCCGGGCCGGGGCGGCGGCCGGAGCCGCAGGCGTCAGCGCCGGCTCCCCATGCCGACCCCCTGAGCCGCCTGGTGCAGCTTCCCCTCGCTCCCAATCGCTGGCGCGATCACCATGTCGACCTTCTGGAATTCCCGGATGTCGGGCGCGCCGCAGACGCCCAGACAGGACCGCAGGGCACCTGCGAAGTTCTGGGTGCCGTCGTCCACAGCTGCCGGTCCTGTCAGGATCGCCTGGAGGCTGGCTTTGACGCCCACCTCGATGCGAGTGCCGCGCGGCAGGTTGGGATCGGGGGTCGCCATGCCCCAATTGAAGCCACGGGAAGCCGACTCGACAGCCCCGGCCAGCGGTGAACCGATCATGACCGCGTCAGCACCGGCGGCAAACGCCTTGCAAACATCGGCGCCTATCCGCATGCCGCCGTCAGTGATGACAGCCACCCGGCGGCCCCATCTAGCCTGGAACTCCTCTCGCGCCGCCGCCACGTCGGCGGTGGCGGTGACCTGCGGAACGCCCACACCCAGCACGCCGCGGGTCGTGCAGGCGGCGCCCGGACCCACTCCGACCAGGATGCCGGCGACGCCTGTCTCCATCAGCTCCAGGGCGGTGTCGTACTGGACGCAGTTGCCGGCCAGCACCGGAATGGAGATGGACTGGCACAGCTCTTGGAAGGAGAGCTGGTGGTAGCTGCGGCTGCGGTGGCGGGCGGTCAGCACAGTTCCCTGGACCACCAGCACGTCAGCCCCGGCCGCCTCGATCGGCCCAGCCCGCTCCTCGGCGCGGGCCGGAATGGTCGAGACCGCACAGGGGACCCCCGCATCCTTGATCTGGCGGATCCGCCTCTCGATCAAGTCGCGCCTGACTGGTGCTCGATAGGCGTCCTTCAGGACCTGGTTGACCTCGGCCTTGGCAGCGGCTGCGATCCTCTCGATCACAGGGCCCGGATCCTCGTAGCGAGTGTGCACTCCGTCCAGGTTCAAAACAGCCAGGCCGCCCAGCTTTCCCATCGCGATGGCGAATGCCACATCGACGACTCCGTCCATGGCGGAGCCCCAGAATGGGATGGAAAGCGTGACCCCAGGCAGCGCGAAACTGATGTCCACCTCGTCGGGATTGAGGGTGACCTGGCCTGGGACCAGCGCCACCTCATCGAAGCCGTAGGCGCGGCGCGCCCGCCGACCTATACCAATTTCAAGCGAGCTCTCCGCGGGCCTTGCGATCGTTTCGATGGGTATGCGTACTCCTTTGAAGGGGCGGGTGCCCTTGATTATAGCCCCCAGCTGGTGGCCACTATCCTTATGGCGGGATGGCCATGAAGACGTTGGAATACCTGCCTGGCATCTCCCCCGACGACTGCCGCAGGCTGCGAACGCGGGGCTACCAGCACTCCAACCAGCTCCTCCATGCGGTGACGCTCCAGATCGATCGCGAACGGCTTTCACGGAAAGTGGGCATCTCGCCCGACCGCTTGCTCGAGTTCGGTCGTCAGTGCGCCCTGCTCGAGATCTCGGGCATGGATCGCTACCTGCCCATTGTTCGCCGGCTGGGCATCGGCGGTCTCAAGGACCTGAAGGTCGCCCAGCCGGAGGCCTTGCATGCCCAGGTGATGGACGCGCTGGGCATGACCGGCGCGCCCAGCCTGCAGATGGTCCAGTACTGGATCAGTCAGGCGCGCACCTGCGACACCTTGGAAGAGCCTCACCACCTGCCGGCCCAGGTCGAGAGCCCCAACCTCCTCTAACAGGCGGCGCTCGCCATCCCTCAGCTGCCCGGCGCCGGCCGCCGCTCCCGCTTCACCGCGCTGGGGCTGACCGCCGCCCTGGGGCTGCTGGCAGCGCTGGCATACAACTACTCTCGGCCGCCCTCCTCACTCCTGCCGGCGCAGACAGTTCAGGGACCGCCCCCAAGCCCAGCCCAGCCCCTGCCCTGGCGGGGAAGCGCGCAGTCAGCGCTCGGTCTGGAGGGGGCCGGCCTGCTGGCTGCCACGCCCAACGCCCACCCGCAGCCGATTGCCAGCGTGGCCAAGGTGATGACCGCCCTGGTGGTCCTGCAGCTGAAGCCGCTGGCGGCCGGCGAAGTAGGTCCGCTGCTGCAGATCGGCGACCAGGAGGTGCGCGAATACGCCGCAGCGAAAGCCAACGGCGAGTCGGTGGTGGCCGTCAAGCAGGGCGAGCAGCTGACCGAGAGGCAGGCCTTGGAGGGGCTGCTGCTGCCATCCGGGAACAACCTGGCGGTTCTCCTGGCACGTTGGGTTGCCGGCTCGCCCGAAGCGTTCCAGGCGAACATGAACTCGACAGCGGCCGCTCTGGGCCTTCGCGAATCCAAGTTTGCCGATGTGAGCGGACTCGACCCCGGCACCGTCAGCACGCCGAGTGATCTGGTCAAGCTCGGGCTGGCAGCTATGAAGAACCCTGCGTTCGCCGACGTGGTAGCCCAGCCGCAGGCTGATCTGCCGGTCGCGGGCACTGTCTACAACGTGAACTACGCCATCGGCCAGGACGGTATCACCGGCATCAAGACGGGCACCACACCCCAGGCCGGCGCCGTTTACCTGTTCTCAGGCACGACTGAGCTGGAGGGGCACAACTTGGTGGTGGTGGGCGTGGTGCAGGGCCAATCGGCGCTGCCTGACGCTCTCACCGCAGGCCGCAATGTGTTGAAAGCGGCCAAGGCCGCCATCACAATCCAAACCGTCGTCAGTCAGGACCAGGTGATCGGGCATTACCACGTCCCCTGGCAGGGAGACGTCGATGTGGTCGCCAAGCAGGAGATGCGGCTGCCGCTGCTGAGTGGTTCCCCAGTGCGCTACCGCTTGAAGGGCAGCCGGCTGACCGGTGCGGCGCCGGCCGGCAGCGATGCCGGCAGCCTCGAGGTGACGGTGGCCGATGCGCCCGGCCTGGTGGCCGTGCGGCAGCAGGTCCCGCTGGCCACCGCTGGGGACGTCACTGAGCCGTCACCCTATTGGCGTCTGACGCGAACGAGCTGACCGTGGGGGCGGCGACAGCCGCTGCCTGGGAATGGCTCAGTTGGTCTCAGTCACCTTTCGGAGCCCGCGGGGATGATCCGGATCAAGGCCCAGCGAAAGGGCTCGATGAAGCGCCAGCAGCTGCCCGGCCACCGCGTAGGGCAGCGGCGTGAGACTCTCCGGCAGGCCGGTCTTGATCACCAGCGGCCTGCCACTTCGGCCGGGGTGATCGGTGAAAGCCAGGACGTGGGCGCCCTTACGGCGCAGAGCGGCGCCCAGTTCCCGCATCTGCCGCAGGGTGGGGCCTTCCGCCTCCAGCAGCAGGACCGGGAAGCCCTGCTCGACCATGGCCACAGGGCCGTGCATGAAGTCGGCGACTGACTGCCCGTCCGCTACCGAATAGCTGGTCTCGGTGATCTTGAGCGCCAGCTCTTCGGCGGTGGCCAGGTGATAGCCGCGCCCGATGACTGCCAAACGCTTGCCGCCCAGCTGTTCGGCCGCCTGCTGGAGCGGATGGGTGAGCGCGATGGTCTGCCTCAGCGCTTCGGGCACGCGTTCCAGCGCCTGAGCGAAGTCCGCCTCCGGCCGCATGGCCTGTGACAGCATGGCAAAGGCGAGGAGGCTTGTCGTGTAGGTCTTGGAGGCCGGCACGCTGCGCTCCTTGCCCGCGTGCATCTCCAGCACCAGCTCGGCCGCTGACCCCAGGCGAGATTTCGGCTCGTTGGTGAGCGCGATGGTCAGGCTGCCCTGCTCGCGGGCGGCCTCGATGACGCTGCACACGTCAGGGGAGGCGCCGGATTGGGAGACGGCCAGGACGCAAAAGCCGGCCAGGTTGGGCCTGCCCTGGTAAAGCCCGAAGACCGACGGGGCGGCGAGAGCGACTGGCAGTGAGTTTCGAATCTCGAGGAGGTACTTGGCGTAGGTGGCAGCCTAATGCGTTTGTCAAGAGGCCAGGGGCAGTTACGGCTTCTGGAAAGGCTCCCGGTCCCTGAGCATGGCCCAGAGCACGTCGACGCGTCGCCGCGCCAGCGCGATGACGGCTTGGTG
>NZ_JBPCPN010000058.1:0-39831 GCF_050999135.1 Candidatus Dormiibacter sp.
TGGCGGTAGATGAGGTCATCATTAGTCACGGCGGCTCCCTCCTGTGGACGTCAAGCACCCAAAGGATGGACCGCCGCTTCTACGCCTGGGAAGCCCCCAGGTGTCTACAGATCTTGTGAGCCGTTCAAACTAGTAGTCGCGATCGGTGCTGCTCAGCCCTCCTGCAGCCGACCCAGCGCCGAGTAGAGCAACATCGCGGTGTAGTCGGGCGGCATCCCGTCAGAGACCGAGTCGAGCGCTTCATGCAGATACTTGGTGAGCTGGCTGTCGCGCACCAAGTCGGGGCTCTCCAGAGCGTCCCGAATCGGCTCGGCCAGCTCCGAAGGCGTCAGCTCCTCCTCACCCGGCCCGTCTGCAGCCGTGTTGGCGAGACGAATTGCTTCGCGGATGAACTTTGCCCCCGCTTGGCTCAAGGCATCACATCTCCGCGCGTTCGACCGCGCTGGGGATGCTAGTCAGCTTTCGCGGCGGGGGTCACCACCACGCGCCGATCCGGTTCGGCGCCAGTGCTGACGGTGGTCACCTCAGGGTCGTCGTCCAGGGCCAGGTGGATGGCTCGACGCTCAAACGGCTGCATCGCATCCAGAGTGATGGGATCCCCGGTCACCTTGACCTGTCGAGCCGCCCGGTAGGCGATCTCGCGCACAGTGTGTTCTCGGCGCTGGCGATACCGCTCCACGTCAACCACCACTCGCTGGTCCTCCGCCAAGCGCCGGCTCGTGATCAGATTAGTGATCGTCTGGAGAGCACGCAGCGTCTCGCCGCGCCAGCCGATCAAGACTCCCAGGTCCCGCCCGCTGATATCCACCACTATCGCTTCAGGACCCCTGCGCGCTGTCACCTGACAGCGGATACCCATGCGCGTCAGCAGCTCAGCGACCATGTCTCGGGCGATCTCGGTATCGGCGTCCCTTGCTTCGGCGGTAGACGCGACGACAGCGGATTCGGTTGAAACACCCACGACCGCGGCCCCTCCGGAGGCCGCCGCTACCGCCTCGGTGCCAGCGGTGGAGGCCGCAGACCTGGCCGCGAGCACCACGACCTCAACCACAGTCTCGGTGTCACTCTCGCTCACCACCTTGACGTCGACGTTGCGGCGGCTCTCGCCCAGCTGGATCAGCGCAGCATCGACCGCGTCCTCAAGAGTCGGTCCCCTTCCTTCGGCAGTTTTCATGTCTTCGGCTTCCTTGCTGATGTTGATTTAGGGGCTATGGCTTTGGCGCCGTTGGCTTTCGACGCTGCCGGCTTGGCGGCGGCGCCACCCTTGAGCGGCTGGGTTTTCGCCGGCAGGCGGGGCGCTGTGCCGTTCGAAGCGCTGCCCTCGTTTCGTCGCCGGAGCTGGGAACCGCCGGGCGCAGGCGCCGGCCGACGAAGCAGGCCGCCCCAACCATTGACGAGGTACTGCTGGCCGATCGAGAACAGGTTCGAGACAGTCCAGTAGAGCCCCAGGCCGGCGGGGGTCACGATCGCGAAGTAGCCGATCATCAGAGGCATCAGCACCTGCATCTGGCGCGTCATCTGCTGCTGCTGCTTCTCCTGGTCGCTCGCCGCCGGGTTGACCGGCTGCTGCATCATGCGCGACTGCACGAAGGTGGTTGCGGCAGCGAGGAGCGGGATCACAAGGTAGGCGAGCGCGGGGATCGGCACGCCGTGCAACAGCGGGTTCTGCTGCGGGGTCAGATTCAGGTGAGGGATGAAAAGGAAGTGGTCGGCGAACGTGTTGGAGCGGGCGTTGCCGTAGAAAACGAAGTAGAGCGCGCTGAGAATCGGTAGCTGCAGCAGTGACGGCAGACAGCCCAGCATGGGCGTCAGAGGATTGACACCATGCTCTTTCTGCAGCTCCAGGATCGCCTGCTGCTGCTTCATCCTGTCGCCCTTGAACTTCTTCCGCACCTCCGCCATCTGCGGCGCCAGCTTGCGCTGCTGATCCTGCGATCGCTTGGAGGAGAGCAGCTGGAGCTGAAGGAGCGGCGAGAGCAAGGTCTTGATGACGATGGTGAGGGCGATGATCGCCAAGCCGTAGGCGCCGATGGCGGACAGTAGCGGCACCCCCGCCAGCGCGTGGTAGATGAAGGCCAGGGCGGCGTCCAGAGTCCTGCCGAAAACGGCCCACCACGCTGTGTGGATCGGCAGGAAGACGTCGAAAACCTTGCGCAGTTCGTTTATGGGAGGAGTCTCCTGAGCTTAGACCGGGTCATAGCCGCCCTTGCTGAAGGGATGGCAGCGGCTGATCCGCCGAATGCCCATCCAGGCGCCCTTGAACCACCCGTACCGGTCGATGGCCTCATAAGTGTACTGGGAGCAGCTGGGGGTGAATCGGCAAGTACTTCCCAGCAGCGGCGAGAGCGCCGCCTGGTAGAAGGTGATCAGGCGAAGGCTCAGGTACTTCATGAGGAGCCTCAAGTGCTGGGCGCGACTGGCGCCGAGCCGAGAGCTGCAGTACTTCTGGGGCCGGCTGCTTCCGCCAGCAGCCGGCGCCGCAGCCGGGCGACATCGTCTGTCAGCTGTGTGAACTGCAGCGTCTCCGCGCTGGGGCGGGCAATCAGGACCACGTCCAGAGCTATTCCCAAGCGCTGAGCTGGCGAACCACCAGCCGAAGGCTGGAGCAGCTCCAGCCGCACGGCCTCACGGAGACGACGGCGGACCCGATTGCGCCTGACTGCGCTCTTCAGGCTTCGGCTCACGGCAATGCCGACTCGACCTTCGCTCGCAGTGGGTTGGGCGAAAGCCAGGAAGGCTCGACAGGTGAGCAAGCGCGGCCGGCTCAGTACACGCTGGAACTCCCGCTGTTGAAGCAGCCGACGGCGCTTTTTCACGACGCGAGGAGGTTGAGGACGCTCACGGCCGCAGCCTGGCGGTCAATCTCAGGCAGAAGCGAGCTGAGCGCGGCCCTTGCGGCGGCGATTCATGACGATGCGGCGACCCGCCCGGGTGGCCATGCGGGAGCGGAAGCCATGCGTGCGCAGCCGGTAGCGCTTCTTGGGTTGAAATGTTCGCTTGATCTCTTATCAGTCCTCTTGAGGTGCCGCTGGTCAGGAGCGAGCCCGACAGAACGCACAAGTATAGGCGATCGCAAGCCTCCCGGCCAGCTCTGCGCTGAGGTCCGGGACAAGTGGGCAGCGGGGCTATCAGTAGTTCACCTTGCGGCCGGTATTGCGGATCCTTGCCGGCTTTGTTAACCTGAGCCAACCAACGGAGGAGCGGCCCGTGAGGCCTTGATCCAGCAGTTACCCAGCACCACTTCTCAGCACACTCCTAGCTCTAAGGCGGCCTTTCTCGGAAGGACCAGGGCGATTCCGGACCTCCGGTTCGAGCCGCTCGTGAGAGTTTTCCACAATCTAGACACAGGAGAATAGAACGTTTGGGCAGCACTCCCAAGGCTGATTCCCGAGCGGCCAAAAACCCGCCCGGATCAGGAATCACCGCAGGGAGTGGAACCCAACCAAAGTTCTCCACAGGATCTTCACCAGACCGCTCGGGTTGTCCCCCAATTCGTAGGGGTTTTACCCAGAGCATTCGCCTCTTGAGCTCCGGCGCCCAGCCATCACAGAGAAGCGTGCGGCCGAGCGCCGCCCGAGTTATCCACAACCGAACAGGCGCCGGAGCGCCTTCCCCCAAGGAGTCCTGCCCCCAGTGAACGAAGAGCAAATCTGGTCGGTGGTGCAGGACGACCTGCGCTTCCAGATCCCCAAGTCAACCTACGAGACCTGGGTCAGGAACACGGTGCTTCTCTCCTCGGCCGACAGCATCTTCCAGATTGGTGTGCCCAGCCGGCTACACAAGAGCTGGCTGGAGGACAGGTTCGCCGGCATGATCCGGGAGACGCTGCAGGAAGTGGTCGGCTCTGAGGTCCAACTGGACTTCGTCGTCAGCAGGAACGGGCACGCCCTCCAAGCGGCGCCCGAACCAACTTACTTTCCGCCGCCGGTCAGCCAGGAGCAGCCCGCCACGGCCACCACTGCTCTCAGCGCCAAGTTCAGGTTCGCCACCTTCGTGGTCGGCAACAACTCGCGCTTCGCCCACGCCGCTGCCCAGGCTGTTGCCGAAGCGCCAGGTCTCAGCTACAACCCTCTCTTCCTCTACGGCGGCGTGGGGCTGGGCAAGACCCACCTGATGCACGCGATAGGTCACCAGGTTCAGGCCAGATGGCCGCAAAAGCGGGTCGTCTACCTGACCTCAGAGCACTTCATGAACGAGATGATCACGTCAATCCAGGCCAACCTGATGGAAGAGTTCCGCACTCGCTACCGGACGGTTGATGTGCTGCTCATCGACGATATCCAGTTCCTGGCCGGCAACAAGGCGACCACCAAAGAGGAGTTCTTCCACACCTTCAACGCTCTCCACGAGATCGGCAAGCAGGTGGTGATCTCCTCCGACCGAGCGCCGAAGGACATTCCGACGCTGGAAGACCGGCTCCGCTCACGCTTTGAGCAAGGCTTGATGGCCGATATCCAGCCGCCCGACTTCGAAACCCGGGTCGCAATTCTGAGAGCCAAGGTCGGTGACAACGACAAGCTGCTGTCAGAGGAGGTGCTGACCTTCATCGCCCACAAGGTGCAGAAGAACATCAGGGAGCTGGAGGGAGCGCTTACCCGGCTGCTCGCCTACTCGGCGATCCACCAGAAGCGGATCGGCGAGGCTGAGGCGGCCGAACTGCTGGCTGACATCATCCCGGCCGGGCTGCGACGGCCCCTGAGCATCGACCGCATCCAGCACGTCGTGGCGGGCTACTACGAGCTGTCGGTGGAGGACATGAAAGGCAAGCGCCGCGACAAGCACATAGTGCTGCCCCGCCAGGTGGCCATGTACCTCGTGCGGGAGGAGACGCCCTCCTCGCTGCCTCAAATCGGCCAGGCTTTCGGCGGCCGTGATCACACGACAGCCCTGCACTCGATCGACAAGATAGCCAACGAGATCAAGGAAGACGCCCGCCTCCGCTACGACGTCCAGGCGATCCGGGATCGGCTGGACGATCACCGATGAGAGAACCAGTTACCTGTAACAGCCAAACAGACCGCACCGGCCGCTACAGGCAACGAGGCTTTGCACAGCCCGCTGTGCAGTCGGTGGGGAGCAACCGGGGAAGCGCCTTGCCGGCTCCAGCCGTACCCAATCGAGACCCAGGCCGGGCAGGGTTGAGCCCCGCTTTCACTATGCTTTTTCCCCGTCTCCGCCGAACTGGGGCTGAACTGTTAGCGCACAGTCTGCACAGCTCCTACGGCTCTGTACGGCGAAGCTATTACCTAACAGAGACAGTTAAGTCATGGGGATAAGGAGCCTGCCTTGAGACTCACGTGCCAACCAGCCACCCTCAGCCAAGCGCTGCAAACAGTGTCGCGGGCCATCTCGACCAGAACCACCCTGCCCATCCTGAACAATGTGCTGCTGGAAACGACCTCCTCCGGCCTGGCGCTGACGGGGACTAATCTGGAGATCGGGATCAAAAAGCTCGTCGAGGCGGAGATCAGCGACGAGGGCAGCACAACCGTTCCCGCCCGGCTCCTGACCGATTTCGTCGGCACGCTGCCCCAGCAGCAGCTGGAGCTCTCACTCGACGTCGCCAGCCAGACGCTGTCGCTGCGCTGCGGCCGCTTCGACACCCACATCAAGTGCATCGAGGCCGATGAGTTCCCGCCGACACCTCGCTCAGATGAAGGCGACACCATCAAACTGCCCCTGGCTGAGCTGTTGGCAGGGATCGAGCAGACCCAGATGGCAGCCTCCACCGACGAGGCTCGCCCGGTGCTCACCGGCGAGCTGTTGCAGATCGAAGGCGGCCGGCTCACGATAGTGGCCACTGACGGCCATCGCCTGGCCGAGCGGAGGTTGCAGGTCACGAGCGGTGATGGTTTGGAGGCAAGGTTGATAGTCCCCGCCAGGGCCCTCGGCGAACTGCCTCGGGCGTTTCGCGGCGACTCCGGCGAGGCTCAGATCACCGTGTCCCAAGCCCGCAACCAGATCTTTTTCCGAACCGGCTCGGCGGGATCCTCGGAGGTCACCTCCCGGCTTATCGACGGCACCTATCCCAACTACGCGCAGGTGATACCCAACAAGAGCTCGACAGTGGTCAGGGTGGACACCGGCGAGCTGAATCAGACAGTGCGGGCGGTGTCTCTATTCGCTCGCGACTCGGCCAACGTCCTCCGGATCAAGGCGCAGGCCGACGGCCTCGCGCTCTCGGCCACAACCAACGAGGTGGGTGACAGCCGGGCGGATCTCACCGCTGAAGTCGAGGGCAACGAGATCCAGATCGCATTCAACGCCCGCTACGTTCTCGATGCGCTGGCCGCGGTAACCGCTGAGCAGGTGGAGCTTCGCTTCGATGGCCCTTTGAGCCCGGGCCTGATCCGGATCCCCGACCACGACGACTACCTGTACGTGATCATGCCTGTCCGGGTGGCGATGTAAGGGCACAGGTTTCTTTCCGGCCCGTGCTCCTGAAGCATCTGGAACTTCGCAATTACCGCAATTACGCGCGCATGGAGTTGGACCCCGGTCCGGGCCTCAACCTCTTCCTGGGCGCAAACGGCCAGGGCAAGACCAACCTGCTGGAAGCCGTCGCCCTGCTCGCTCTCAGCGCCTCGCCTCGCGCCGGGCGTGACGCTGAGCTGATCGGGGAGCTGGCGAGCGAAGCCCGGGTTCAGGCCCAGGTTGAGAGCGGCGGCCGGCTGCTGGAGATCCGGATCGACTTCGTGCTGGAGGGCAACCGGACCCGGCGTCGGATCCAAGTCGACGGCCAGCCTCGCCGCGCCCTCGACCTGCCCGGCATCTTCCGGGTCACGCTTTTCTGGCCCGACGACCTGGATCTGATCAAGGCAGGCCCTGAGCATCGACGGCGACTGCTGAACCAGCTGCTGGTCCAGGTGCGGCCGGGCTACGCACGAACGTTGGCCCGGTACGCCAGGACTTTGGAGCAGCGGAACCGGCTGCTCAAACAGATTGCGCTCGGCGAGCAGCCGGAGGAAGCGCTGGACGTGTGGGACCTCCAGCTGGTGGCGCTGGGCGAGGAGTTGCGCACCGCGCGGGCGGAGGCGGTGGCGAGCCTGGCGCCGCTGGCCTCCGCGGCCCACTCGGCCATCTCTGGCGGGGAACTTCTGGAGATCAGCTATGCCGGAACCGAGCAGGGACTGGCCCAGGCTCTGGCGGTGGCGCGGCGCGAAGACCTTCGGCGCGGGGTCAGCACAGTGGGACCCCATCGCGACGACGTTCTCGTCGTCTTGGAGGGCCGAGAGGCGCGGGCCTATGCCTCTCAAGGACAGCAGCGAAGCGCCGTCGTGAGTGTCAAGCTGGCAGAGGCTCAGGTGATAGCTGAGCTGACCGGCGAGGCCCCTGTGCTTCTCCTTGACGACGTGCTTTCCGAGCTCGACGCCGAGCGCCGGCGCGAGCTGCTTCGTCGGCTGCTCGAGCCGGGCCAGGTGATAGTCACCTCGGTCGAGGCTGAGCCGTTTCCGCCGGCGATGGTGGCCCTGGCCCGGGTGCTCTGCATCGACAGGGGCCGGCTGCTTCACTGTGCATAAGGTGGGGAACGTCCTTGCCGGGCTTGTGGCAAAGCAGGGGAGTCAGAGCCCCCTGGTGGAGGCGCGCCTGCGGCTGACTTTCAAACAGGTGGTGGGCGACGTACTCGCGGATGCCTGCGATTCGATCGAGGTTGAGCGTGGCGTCGTCTCCGTCACCACAGCCAACCCGGCACTCGCCCATCAGCTGCGTCTCGACTCGATCGAGTTGATGCGCAGGTTGAACGCGGAATCGCGGCTGCCTCAGCGGGTGCGAGAGATCAAGGTGAGGGTGGGCCGGCCGCCGCGATGATCGAGCTCAGCGCCAAGCAGCGGGCCGCCTGCCGACCGCTGCAAGGCCCGGTCAGGATCATCGCCGGCGCTGGGACAGGGAAGACAGCTGTCATAGCCGAGCGCTACAGCCGCATAGTAGCCAGGGGCGGGGATCCGAGCCGGATCCTGGTGCTGACCTTCACCGACAAGGCGGCGAGTGAGATGCGGGAGCGCGTCCTGTCGCGCTGTCCCCAGGCAGATCCGAGCGCCATCGGCACCTTCCACTCCCAGGCCCTCGGCTGGCTGCGGGAGGACGGCCGCGAGATCGGCGTCGGTGCCGGCTTCAGGCTCCTGGTCGGCGCCGACCTCTGGCTGGCCCTCCGGGAGCTGATGTGGGAAGCGGCAGATCCTGTGCTGGTCGGCCAGGAGCGGCCCGACGACCTGGTTTCGCCTCTGCTCCAGCTGGACGAGAAGTTGAAGCAGGAGCTGGTCCAGGTGCAGCGCCTGCAGGCCTGGGCGCGCCACGCCCAGGACTTGGATCGGGGGGCGCTGCTGGGCGCAGGGGCCCGGCTGCTGGAGGCGTTCGCGGCTCGGAAGCGGCGGGAGAACCAGCTTGACTTCAACGATCTCATAGTCAGAGCCGTGCAGCTGCTGGCGACCAAGCCGGAGATCCGCGAGCGTTACAGGCAGCGCTGGCGCTGGATCCTGGTCGACGAATACCAGGACACGAACCTGGCCCAGGAGCGGGTGGTCGAGCTTTTGGGGGCGCCTGCTGGCAACGTCTGCGTGGTCGGTGACGACGATCAGAGCATCTATCGCTTCCGGGGGGCATCCCGGGCCAGCCTGGAGCGCTTCCTGGCGGTCTTTCCTTCGGCCGCCACTCGAACTCTGGCTGAGAACCGGCGAAGCGCCCCCCGGGTTGTCGAGGCTGCGGCGGCGCTCATCGAGCACAATCCGGACCGGAGCGAAAAGGAGCTGCGGGCCCACTCCCTCAACGGCGAGGCAGGAGCTGTGCAGGTCTGGCGCTTGGCGAGTCGCAAAGCCGAAGCCAGGTTGATAGCGGCTGAGATTCAGCGGCTGGCGGAAGAGGGCGCCGCCCTGGAGCGGATCGCCGTGCTTGGCCGCACACACGCCAGCCTGCAGGCGGTGGCCGAAGAGCTGAGTCTGGCCGGCCTGCCCTACGAACAGAGCGGCCAGGGTCTTTTCCGCCGGCCCGAGGTGCTGGACCTGATCGCCTACCTGCGACTCATCCATGACTCAACCGACCTGCTCGCCCTGGTCAGGCTGCTGAGCCGGCCGCCTCTCAACCTGGACCTGGTACCGGCGCTGGAGCGGATACGGTCGGGGGCGGAGACCGGTCAACCGCCCCTCGTGGCGCTCTCCGGTTGGCAGCCGACCAGCGACTGGGCGCTCGAGCTGCAGGGACTGGTTCAGCTGAAGTCCACTCTCGGCGTGGACGATCTGCTCTTCGAGGTGTTGGAGAGAACCCGCTATCTGCAGACGGCGCTGCCGCCTGACGGCCTTGAAGCGCAGCGCGTCAGCGGCAATGTGGGCCTGTTCATGGAGCGGGTGGAGGAGTACTGCGAGCGCCGCCGGGATCATTCGCTGAGCCTGTTCGTAGAGCACCTGGATCTGGTCCTGCTCTCGGGCGAAGATGCGCCGGTGGCGGAGCTGACCGACGCCCCCCACGGTGCAATCCAGCTGTTGACAATGCACAGGGCCAAGGGTCTCGAGTTCGACACCGTCTTCCTTCCCTCGCTGGTGGAATCGCGCGTCCCGCACCGGCAGCGGCCTGACCTGCTGGAGCTTCCCGCCCAGCTGGTCGAGCCGGCGGTCAGGGGTAAGGAGGACCAGGTGGCGGAGGAGCGCAGGCTGTTCTATGTCGCCATGACCCGAGCCCGGTGCCGGCTGGTCCTGACCTACGCCGACCGCTACGAGGGTTCCCGGCTCTGGCGGCAGTCCCGCTTCCTTCGTGAGCTGGGCCAGGGTATCGAGAAGCGCGACCTGCGCGAGACGGCGGAGCTCACTCAGCCGGTCGAGGTTGAGAGCGAATCACCCGCCCTGCCGGAGGCTGACTGCCCGGTCCTGTCCTTCAGCTCGATCTCGGCCTATCAGGAGTGTCCCCGCAGGCACTGGTTCCGCTACCAGCTGCGGCTGAGCGCTCAGCCCAGCGTCGAAGCGCAGTTCGGCACAGTCCTGCACCAGGTTCTGAAGCGGGCGGGCAGCCACCGCCGGCAGGGGCGGGAGCTGAGCCTGGAGCTCCTTTATTCGATCCACGAGGACGCCTGGGACCGAATCGCGCTGAGCGAACCACGGCGGCGGCCGGTCCTGGAGGCTCTGGGCTGGCGCCTGCTCGAAACACTCCACCGCGCCGGCGGTCTTGAGCGGGCGCCATTGCTGGTCGAGGAGCAGTTCAATCTGCGGCTGCCTGGGTGGCAGCTGCAGGGAGTGATCGACCGAGTCGAGCGAGGACCTGAAGGCATCCGCATAGTCGATTACAAGTCCGGCCGGCCGGAGCGCGGCAGCGCACTTCAGCTCGCGCTGTATGCGCTCGGCGCGGGCAGCATTCCCAGCCTGGCGGCCGAGCTCGACGGGGAGCCGCCGGAGTTGGAGATCGTCTATCTCCGCAAAGAGGCCCAACGAGAGCCGTTCAAGGCGACCCCGGAGCTCCTCGCGGAGGCGAGCCGCACCGGCGCGGAGGTGGCGGCAGCCATTCGCCTCGGCCGCTTCGAGCCGCGCCCCCAGCGCCGGCGCTGCGCCCTCTGCGCCTACCGGCTGGCCTGCGACGCCGCGCTCTAGATTGCCCAGTCCCGAGTAGCTGAGACGCTCCTGGTTGAGGTCGTCCTCCCCCGCCCCGGGGGGAGGCAGGTGGGGGGCCTTGGATTTGCAGGCTGGACCAGAGCCGCCATTTCGGTCCTGAGCATCTCGCCGCAGCTCCTGGGCGCTTGAGAGGGGTTTGACGGACCTTGGACGCAAGGTCTCACCAGAGGGCGGCGGGGGAGGACGCAAAATGCCTGCTCGCTGCTCAAGATCTCGGGGACCGGATACTCTAGGTTCGCCGCCTCACTGGCTGGCGGGCGGCGCTGTCATGTAGGACCCCGCGAGCCGTAGGCATTCGCCGGCAATGTCAAGGGCTGCGTGCGGGCGCGTTATCTCTCGGGCCCGCCGCGCCATCTCCTGAAGTTGGGCCTGATCGCCCCCCAGCAGCTCCTGGACGGCCCTCAGGAGCTGCCCGGCGTGCGGGGCGTAGAGGCCGACCCCATGCTGCGTTACGTAATCCACGTTGGGCGTCTCCTGGCCAGGCAGGTAGCCGGTCAGGATGACCGGCAGGCCGGTGGCAAGAGACTCCGCAATGGCCCCTGGCCCGGCCTTCGTAACCACCAGATCCGTCGCCCGAAGCAGATTCGGCATGGTGTCGACAAACCCCAAAACGAGCACTGGAGTGGGAAAGGAGCGAGCCGTCAGCCGGCGCCGCAGCCGCTCATTTCGGCCGCAGACGGCTATGACTTGCCAGGGACGGTCGCGTCGAGCCAGCGCCCCGATCTGCTCGGACATCCGCCCGGAGCCCTCGCCGCCGCCCATGACCACCACCGTCGGCCGTCCCGGGTCCAAGCCCAGCTCTTTGCGCATCGCCGCCTGCTCGCCCGGGTGAGGCGGCCGAAAGCGCATGTCCACCGGGAAGCCCAGCAAGCGCACCTTGCGGGCGGCCACACGGGCCCGTGTCACATATCGCTGGGCTTCCTCGGTCGGCACTACCACGACGTCGGCGGGCGGAAACGCCCAGCCGCGGTGCAGCTGAACCAGATCTGTGACCACAGTCATCAGGCCGCGGGGCCGCCCGCTCCTCTGCATGGCGGTCCAGGCGACATGGTTGAGCAGAGGGTGCACCGAGAGCACCACATCCGGGTCCGCTTCGGCGATGGTCTGGAGCAGCACGCCGCGGACCTGCGGGCCAAAGCTGGCCCGAAGCGCCGCGAAGGCGGGGCGGCTGTTGCTCCCGTGATAGATGGCAGCCCACGCCGGCCGTGCTCGCTTGATGATCGTGGGGTAGAGGGAAGTCAGGCGGCGGACGAGCGGCCGGCCCTGGCCGATCAGGGGGTCGCACATGCCAGTGCTGCAGGGGGTCGACTGCGCCATCAGAGCGAAGGTGAGCGCCCGGGCAGCCGCACGGTGGCCGCCGCCTGTGTCGGAATAGAGCACCAGGACCCGGGCCGGCCGAGCGAGCCCGGAAGCAGAAGCCTCGGTGGAGGGCGCCCGGGCCGTCTCAGCCGGGCCGGCCGTCAGCTAACCTCGACAGCCAGTGCTAGTGTCCCGCGCCAGACCGCCGCTCGGCGGCGCGCCGGGCGATCCAGCGCATGTTGTAACGGGAGAGCAGCCAGGTCAGCAGCACCATGAGAAAGACGACAGTGGTGATCCAGAACACGTTGCTCTTGGCCAGCTCGGACGGCGAGAGCCCGGCAGCGCCCTTCTTGTTGGAGTCGATGATGAAGGCGGCGAGATCGGCCAAATCCTGGTCCTTGAGCTTGTCTCCGAACGCCGGCATGGCGGCGGAGTAGCCGGAGTCTCCCTTGCGGCCGTTCTTGATGGTTTCAGCTATGTAGGCCGGGGACTTGGGGTCCGGCACTCCTGGCAGCTTGACGATGGGGTTGAGCTTGGGCCCCACACCGCCCTCCAAGTTGGCGCCGTGGCAGGAGGTGCAGCCCTGCGCGCTGTAGAGTTGCGCGCCCTTCTGCACGTCCCCGGCCGGGGCCGCACCGGGCGCGGGGGCGGCGCCGGAGCTGGCGGCTGCGCTGGGAGCTGCTCCGCTCGGCGACGGAGTGGGGGCGGCGGAAACCGCCGTCAGCGTCCAGCCCAGCAGCAGCGCGGGGATCAGGATGGCGAAGGCGGCCGGCCACGACCAGCGGCGCGAGCCGAGTAGGCGCATCGGGCCAAACATAACAGAGCCGCTGGCGTTGTCACCGGTCGGTCACCAGGCTGAGTCCGAATTACGTGCAATGGCCGATCGGCCCCAGAGCCCCGAGACAAGGTCCTAATGGCTGGGAACGGCGAACTAGTATTGCCGGTGAAGTGGGCAGCGGGCGGCTGACAGCAGCGGCGTTTGTTCTGGCGGCCCTGCTGGGCGCGGCGAGTCGCGTGTGGGCGAGCAATCCCAACTCAGGCTTGTTGGTGCTGGTAGGAGCCGCCTGTGCCGGTGTTGGACTGCTGGCAGCCAGCCACAATATCGGTCCCCGCCTGGGCCTGTCGGAGCTCGGCGAAGGCCGCAGCCTGCTGGTTATCGCGGGCTCGCTGACGGCGCTGGCGGTCCCCTGGCAGACCCAGATCCCGCCTGCCCACCTGGACCGCCTCTTCGGCTGGCAGACGCCAGCTGCCTGGTTCTGCATCGCCGCCCTGATCGCCGCCGCGCTGGTCCGCCGCCCACTAGTCCGGGGCTTCGCTCTCACGGTGGCAGCAACAGCGCTCGCCGCCTGGGTGGCCTGGCTCGGCCACCTACTTCTGACGCCCGAGGTCACTCGACTCAGCTTTCCCTTCCAGGTAGTCGATCTGCTTGCTGTCGGTTGGTACCTGGCCGCCATCACCTTCCTCGTGGCAGCCGAAGGTGAGGCGGCTCGGCGCAGCGCTGAAGACACCGGTGCGCCTCGACTTTCAGAACTGGTGGTCTGGGCCCTCCTGCCCGGTTTGGGACTCGTGCGCCTGGGCCGGCGGGCGGCGGGCCTGGCCTGGTTGGGCGCGGGCGGAGTCCTTGGCTTTCTTCTCTGGGTGTCGGCCTATGGCCAGGACCAGTTTCTCTACTGGAGCTCGTTCAGCTACACGGTTCTCCTGCCGCCGGCGCGCTCGCGCGGCGACGTGACGGCACTGCTCTGGCTGCTCGCACTCCTGCTGGTGACGAGCTTTTTGAGCACCCTCTGGGCGGCTCGGCGTGAGCGCCAGCCGCGGTCGCAGCTGGCATCCTGGACGGGCTTGGGTCAGACGGGAGGACACGACCGTCCGGGCGGAGCCGGCCGGAGACGCGGTTAGGCAAGCAGGCGCCTGCCCAAAGCGGGATCAGGCACTGCGCCTGACCTGAGCCTAAGTCGAACCCAAGGGGCGCCCAGCGCCAGGCGGGAATAAGATGCCGCCCGGCGAGAATTCCGTTGACATGCCCACCACGTCCTCGGTTTCCGCCTCGGGCTGCGCCTGCAGCTCGCGCCGCTGGCTCGACTCCAGGTCCAGCTACCGTGGCTGAAGCCCGCGCCCTCCCCGAGCCGTCTTCGCGGGCCGGCCTGAGCCGGGTCGCCGTCTTCTCGCTGCACACCTCACCGACCGCCTCTCTCGGCCACTCGGCCAACGGCGGCATGAACGTCTACATCCGCCAGCTCTGCGTGGGCCTCTCCCAGCTTGGAGTGGCGACCGACATCTTCACGCGGTCTCTGGCTGGCGACAAGAGAGTTGAGCAGCTCGCGCCGCTCAGTCGCGTGATCAACCTCCCTGCCGGGCCGCAAGAACTTGACAAATACCGCCTGCTCGAGCAGGTCCCAATCTTCACCGAGGGCGTCCGCGCTTTCATGGCGGAGGGCGGGCTCCACTACGACGCCATGTACTCCCACTACTGGCTCTCAGGCATGGTGGCCTGCGCCCTGCGCGGCTCGCTGCGAGTGCCCTGGGCGCACACGGCGCACACGCTGGCCATCGTGAAGAACCGGCTGCTCGCCCCCGGCGACCGACCGGAGCCGGAGGTGCGGGTGGATCTGGAAGGCGAGGTCGCGCGCTGCGCCGACCTGCTGATAGTCAACACCCAGGCCGAGGCGTTGGAGTTGCTGCGCGCTTACGGGGTGCGGCAGGAACGTCTGGCGGTGGTGGCGCCGGGCTGCGATCTTGGAGCGTTCGAGCCCCGCCCGCGGCAGGTCGCCCGAGAAGCACTTGGCTACCCCGAGCAGCGCCTCTTCGTCTTCGCCGGCCGGTTGGAACGCCTGAAGGGGGTCGATGTGCTCATCCGGGCCCTGGCCGAGTTGACGGCTGACGGCGCCAGGCCCGAACTGCGCCTCTTGATCATCGGAGGCGACAGCCACTCCAGTGGTGAGAGCGAGCGGCAGCGGCTGGCCACTCTGGCCGAGCGGCTGGGCCTGACCGGGCAGGTGAGTTTCACAGGACCGCTGCCACAGGAGCGGCTGGCCGGCTATTACGCGGCGGCGGAGGCGGTCCTGCTCCCCTCCTACAACGAGTCCTTCGGCCTGGTAGCCCTCGAGGCGCAGGCTTCCGGGACACCTGTGATTGCCAGCAATGTGCCGGGGCTGGCCCTCGTGGTCAGCGACGGGCGCACAGGCTTTCTGGTCAACGGGCACGACCCGCGTGACTATGTCGATCGGATGCGACAGCTTCTGGAAAGCCCCAGGTTGGTGGAGGCGATGGGCTCGCGGGCCGCGCGAAGGGCACGCGGCTTCAGCTGGGACCGAACCACCGAACGGGTCCATGCTCTGCTCAGCGAACCCGTCTCTAAGGCCACCGCCGCGGGCGCCGGCTTAGGCTCGAGTCCAGCCGAGCTGGCCGGCGCCATAGGCGTAGCCGTCCACCCCGTACCGGGTCAGCTGCGTCAGCCGACTGCCGTCAGCGTTCATTAGCCAGACCTGAGGCACGCCTGCCGTGCTGGAGATGAAAGCGATCTGATGCCCGTCGGGCGAAGGGCTCAGCTGCTCGACTGAGGTCTGCGGCTCCGCGGGCAGGCCGTCGGCGGTGCTGAGCGTCTGGTTCTGGCCCTGGGTGGAGCTGAGCCGGAAGGCTTTGGCCACCAGCCCGACCTTGGTTGCGACGGGCGCAGTGAGGAGCAGGTGACGGGAGTCTGACTGCCAGATTGGCGGGCTGATCTGGCCCGTGACGACAGTGAACGGCTGGCTGGACCCGCCGCGCAGAGTCCGCACCCGCAGGCGGGTCTGAGTCGGATCTGTGGCGGGGGACCGGTAGGCGAGAGCACTGAGATCGGGCGCCCAGGCGAGACCGTCCACCGCAGCGTTCTCGGATTCCAGCAGTGACTCGGTCTTCAGGCCGGCGTCGTAGAGCCGGATCGCCGTACCTGACTCAGCGGGCGTCGTGTAGGCGATCTGGCGGCCGCCCGGGGCGACGGCTGCTTCGAGCACCTTTTGAGCCACCTCCGTGTAACCGCTCTCGCGAGACCAGATTCGGAGGCGATCTCCATCCAGCAGCGCAAAGCTGCCGGTCGAGTCCAGGTACGCGGCCCAGCGGCCGGCGAAGGGAAGGGGGTTGCTGCTGCCGTCGAGGACGCTCTCCGACCAGGTTCCGGAGGCACTGTGAAGCAGCAACCGGTCGCCGCTTGGCGCCCATTGGAAGCTGGCAACTGAGGCGGCCACCAGGGGGCGGGGAAAACCGCTCTCGTTCACCAGCCAGATGCCCTCGCCAGCGCCGCTCGGAACTGGCGTTGCGATGAAGCCCACCCAATGCTGGAGGCTCTTCACCTGCCCTGTCCGAAAGGTGATGGCCGAGCCGGTCGCCAGCACGTTGCCGTGAACGTCCCGGGCAGTGGGCGCGACGCTGATCGAGTAGTCCTGATCGGGGGCCAGCAGCTGGGCTGGGGCGAGCTCCAAGCGCCGGGGATCGGCCGGATCCTGGCGAAGCTGAAAGGCGAGGCTGGGGGAGAGGCTCACCGAGCCACTCAGTGAGGCCACATCCATCGGTCGACTGAACGTGAGGCTGAGGTAGGCCGCCGGGTCTACCCCGGTGTCGTTGGCGCCGGGGCTGGCACCGCTCAGCCGAGGCGGCTCCTCGGTGTCGAAGTACCAACTATGTCGGAGCGGGGCTGCGCTACCCTGTCGATCCCGGTAGCCGGGGTCCAGCACAACCCGGTAACGAGTGGACGGCCGGAGCGTCTCGTGGCTGAAGACGACCTCGTGGTCGCTGGGCCAGCTGAAAGTGCCGTGAACCTGCGGCTCGAGCCGAAAGTGCGCGGCGACCGAAGCGCTGTCCATCGGCCTGTCGAACTGGACTGAGAGCGGACCGTTGGTGGCGAAGCCGGTGGCCTTCGACTGTGGGGTCACGCCGACGACCTGCGGCGGCGCCGAGCACCCTACACCCCCAATCACGCCCAGGATCAGCACCACGAGCCCGACGGATCCTCGCCCGAACAGCGGTCCTCTAAGCACTTAGGGCCAGCTCTTGTTTCCAGGCGGGGGCTGTCCGGCCCAATACGGCGTAGACACTCAGCGGAGTCCTAGTTGGACGTCGGCTCGACAGGCCGGGTTTATCCCGGCCGGTACACGACGACTGTGTCCACGCCGGACGCCGGGTTCACTGTGGCCGTCCGGCCCCGAGAGCGCCGTGCGTCCCGCACTCACCGGGAGGGGTTCCGGAAGGGGAGGCCTGCCTCCCCTTGCCCCTAGATCCGGCATAGCGTGAGCTCTGCCGGGCGAGCGGCCCTGACGTTGAGGCGCCGGCCAGGTTCTGGTAGGAAGTCGGCTCCACAGGCCGGGTTTATCCCGGCCGATACACGACGACTGTGTCCACGCCGGACGCCGGGTTCACTGTGGCCGTCCGGCCCCGAGAGCGCCGTGCGTCCCGCACTCACCGGGAGGGGTTCCGGAAGGGGAGGCCTGCCTCCCCTTGCCCGTTTCTGGAAGGGGAGGCCCGCCTCCCCTTGCCCTCAAGCGGGATAGCTCTGGAGTTTGGCCCGCAGCTCGTTGGCGAGGCTCTCCAGCCGCGCGGTGTCCACAAAGAGGATCGACACCTGAGGAATCTCATCGATCGCCGTTTCCAAGCCTGAGCGCGATTTCTCGGCGTTCGCCAACAGATCCTTGATCTTGCGCGAGCGGTTTCCCAGTGCTTCCTCGGTCATCTGAATCAAATCGCCCGTCACTTCCTCGTAGGAAGTGCCGCCGGTGGCCGTTTGGCCCTGCTCGTGTCGGGGCCACGCAGTGGATTGGGCGGCAGCTGGTTGGGCATAGGCGGGCTGCTGGTGGCTCGGCGCCTCCTGCGGCGCGGGTTCCGGCTGGCGCGGCGCCGAGTAGGCGGCCACCGGCTGGGGCTCCGGCGCGCGCTGGGCGGGGCTCGCCGGCGGGTACTGCCGGGACCGGCCACCGGAAGTCGCCGGCGGCGGCTGAGGCGCCGCCCCCGAAGGCTGGCCAAAGTTCTGGCCGCCCTGCCGCTGGCCCACCACTTGGGAGAGGTCCAGCGGCGGCCTGCGTTCGTCAGCGGCTGCCTTGACCTCGATCATGGCGTTGGGGTCCTCACAAAGCGCGAGTACGCCATCGGTGCTGTTGGCCACCTGCCGAGCGGTGCTGGTGTAGGCACCCGCGAGGCGACCCTCATCGAGGATGATGACACCTGTGGCGGCCGGGGAGCGAACCATCAGGCTGCCGGTCAGCTGGCGCTCCTCCAGGAAGCGGAGAAAGGCGTGCATATCAACCCAGCCGGCATAGAGCTGGGTGTAGACCGACTGCGCCACAGTGACGTGGTAGAGGCCGTCCACGAGATCGGGCGCGAGCGCCACGACGTCGAGCACTCCCTGACCGCGGCCGACCTCCTGGGCGAAATGGCCCAGGGCCTCGGTGCCCAGCTCAGCGCTGTCCTGGCCCCCGTCGTAGACAGCTTCGAGAGCCGTGCCTTCGCGGAAGTAGATGAGGCCCGTGGCGTTGTCGGCCAGCAGGCGGACGTAGCCTGTGTAACCCTCCCGCTCGAGGGTGGTGAGCAAGCGAGGAAAGTCGACAAAAGAGGTTTTCAGCGAGTCATACATGAGATCGCCGTTGGGCACCGGGATGGGCTCGCGGCCGTGCTTGGGAACGGGCCGGAACTTCAAGCCCCGACGGATCTCGGGCGGCGCTTCTGGCTCGGCTTCCGGTCCCCGCGATCGCTGCTGCTCGTGGGACTGGGCAGGCCGCTGGTAGGGCTGCTCGGAGCGCCGGTCGTACTGCTGCTGAGGCTGGGGGCCCTGAGCGGCTTGCGCGGGCTGTGACTCCTGCGGTTGAGCGCCGGGCGGACTCCAGGCCTGCGGGCGGCCGCCATTCGGTCCGGCCGGCGCCTGCCCCTGGCTCTCCGAGTTGGCCCGGGCGATCAGATCAGGGATGGAGGCGCGGACCGATTCGTCCGGGGGCAGCTTTGCTTTTGCGTCGAAATCAAACTCGCCCGACGACCACGCCAGGGCCTGAACGACTGCGTCATCACCGGCCCCACCGCCCCCCACAGCATGGAATAGATGACCGAAGAGGAAGTAGAGCGAGGTGGCTTGCTGGCCATCCTGGCGCAGCGTGAGGGTGCCCGTGGCGCGCTCGTTCTGCGCCGCTTCCAACAATCTTCTCAGCCGGGTTTCGGTAAGTGAGCCTCTGGCCTCCAAGGCGTTCTCCATCGCGTCGCTAAAACGACGCCTTTAAGTTCAATGGGCTTATCGCTCATCACTAATGCGGAAACGAATCCAGCCCCAAGCGACACGTTAGTATAAGTCCCTCACATGTTCTTTGAGCCGGTCCGCGCCTATCGATCAGCGCCGGCCGGTGATCTGCGGCCCTGAGCCAGCCGCTCGGCCGCCTCCGCGGCGGTGCGGATGACGCCGCGACGCGAGTGCTTCTACTCCGCCACGGTGAGTCCACCTGGAACGCCGACCATCGCGTGCAGGGGCAGCTCGATCCGCCCCTCTCGCCGCTGGGACGAGAGCAGTCAACGAAGCTGGCCGCCCGGCTGGCGCGGGAGCCCATCGCGGCTCTCTATGCGAGCGACCTGACCCGAGCCGCGGAGACCGCCCGCCCCCTGGCCGCGGCGCTCGGCTGCGAGATCCGGTTCTGTCAGGACCTGCGCGAGATAGCACTGGGCGAGTGGGAGGGCAGGACGAGCGCAGAGCTGGCTCGGGAGTATCCCGAGCTCTGGCGGCGCTGGCAGCAAGAGCCCGATTGGGATCTGGCGCCAGGCGGCGAGGCCGCTGAGGCTTTCGGCGCTCGGACCGGCAGGGCGTTCGAAGCCGTGACCGGCGCTCACCCTGGCCAGCTCATTGCCTGTGTGACTCACGGCGGCGTCATTCAGGCGCTCCTGCGGCGGGTGCTGGGTCAGAGCCTGCACGGCTGGTTCCACTTCCGCATTGGCAACGCCTCTCTGACCCGGCTTGACTATCGCGCAGGCCGGGTGACGGTGGCCGGCGTCAACGACGTCTGCCACCTGAGATGAACGCGGCGCGGCAGCACCAGGTCGCCTGGGACGCCGGCCTGGCGGACCTGGTCCAGCCGCCGCCGCTGCTCCAGTCCTGGGGCCACGGTGAGGTGCAGGCTAAAGAGGGCTGGCGGGTGAAACGCCTCAACCTGCCCCAAGGCCACGCTTCAGTGCTGCTCCAGGGCCGGTGGCCCTTCGCCCGCGCCTACGTGCCGCGGGGTCCGGTGCCGACCAGCGAGGCGGCGTTGGGCGCACTCGTGACCTGGGCTCGCAATTCCGGCTTGGCACGGCTCCGCGTGGAGCCGGAGGCGCCCAAAGAGCTCGGTCCAGTTCTTCGCCGGCTGGATTTCCAGCCCAGCCAGGCGATCCAGCCGAAGCACACGCTCATCGTGCCGCTGGCCTCGGACGAGATCATGCTCGCCGCCATGAAGCCCAAGCATCGCTACAACATCCGGCTCGCCCTGAAGCGGGGAGTGTGCGTGGAAGAGGGCGAGGAGGTGGAGGAACTCCACAGGCAATCTCAGGCGACCGCTGTCAGGCAGGGCATAACGCTTCTCTCCACCGCCCAGTACCGGGCGCGGTTGGCCCAGCTGGCCTGGTGCCGCACCTACGTGGCGCGCCACCAGGGCCGGCCGCTGGCGGCCATTCTGGTCGCGCACTTCGGGGGCCGGGCCTACTACCTCTTCGGCGGCTCCTCGGGGGAACAGCGCGAACTGCAAGCGACCTACGCCTTGCAGTGGGCGGCCATGCGCGCCGCTCGCGTGGCCGGCTGTCGCGACTACGACCTCTGGGGCATCCCGCCGGAGCCGGATCCAGGCCACCCGTGGTTCGGCCTCTGGCAGTTCAAGACAGGCTTCGGCGGCCGGCCGACGGAATACTGCGGGGCCTGGGATCTGGAGCTGTCCAGATGGCGAACCAGAGTCGCCGGTATCCCCGGCCAACTCGCCGGAAGAGCACGCCGAATCTTTACACGCCAGGCGTTGTAGACCGCGCCTGCCGGCGCCTAGGCTGCCGGCATGGCTCCAGCAGTGATTCTCCTCACCGGCCTCGATTCCCGGGCCGAACGCGATCTCCAGTTTCGCTTGGCGGCTCGGGGTCACAGGCCGATCGCAACCGCCAACGGCCGAGCGACGCTGCGGGAAGTCACTGCAGCGAGGGCGGCAGTGGTGAGCGGACCGCCGGGCAGGATCCAGGCTCTCCACGCAGCGGCGCCCTGGCTGATCCTGCTGGCCCTGTGCGCAAGCCCTGAGGCTGCGCTGGCGGCGCTCGCAGTCGGTGCTGAGCAGACCTTCCCATCGACCGCCACCGCGCAGGTGGTGGCGGGGCTCGAGCTGAGCCTGGAGAGGCAGCGCCCGCGGCTTCTCAGCCAGCCTGCGAAGGACCTCTGCTGCGGCGACCTGGTCATCGATGCCCGCCGGCAGCACGTGGCTCGAGGCGGCCGCCCGCTGCATCTCACGTCAGCGGAATTAGCGCTGCTGCTCTGCCTGCTGGGCGCGGCAGGGCGACCGGTCAGCCGGGAGCGGATCCTCGAACACCTGGGGGCTGCGGCGGGCTTCGACTCCGAGTCGCGGCTGGTGGATGTCCACGTTCGCAACCTGCGCAAGAAGATCGAGGTGGAGCCAGCCCTGCCGGACCTGGTGCTGTCAGTGCCTGGGATCGGCTATCGCTTGCGGGGGGATCCCGTCGTGAGCGGCGCCGGCGACGGCTCGGGCAGCGCGGCGTAGAGTTGGAGCAGGCCTTTCAGGTTGGCGGCCAGGGAATAGCGCTGGACAGCACGCTCTCGCGCCAGCTGCCCCAGCTGTTCGGTCAGGTGGGGAAGCTCGATCAGCATCCTGATGACCCCGCCGAGCTCGGCCTCGAGGCTGTTCGGGTCGAGCACAATGCCGGCGCCCCGCAGGGCCTCGCCGTCGCTGCCCACATCAGTGGCCACAGTGGTGACGCCGCAGGCCATCGCTTCCAGCATGGCAAGGGAAAGTCCCTCCACGCTGGAGGGAAGAAAGAATGCGTCCGAGCCGCGCAGGATGTCGATCCGCGCCCGCTCGTCGGTAACCACGCCCAGGAATCTGACGCGCGGGTCCCGGAAGCGCCGTTCCAGCTTTCTCCGCTCGACGCCGCCGCCCACCACCACCAGCCGGTGGTCAGGTGGCGGCTCCGCGTCCAGAAAGGAGGAGAGCAGCACGTCGACATTCTTTTCCGGATCGAGGCGGCCGACGTAGCTGTAGAGGCGCCGGCAGCCAAAGGTCTCCAGCGCCTGGCTGGGACCCGGTGAGTAGCGATCGATGTCGACGCCATTGGGCAGGACGTGGATGACCCTGGGCGGCACGCCGAGACCGCTCAGGATCTCCTTCTGAGCCTGGCTGAAAATGATCACCGCGTCGCATTCCGCCAGAGCCGGCGAATAGAGGCGGTAGACCGCGGAGGAGATGCCGCGCCAGACGGAGAGCCGCGTGTCAAAGGGCGCGTGGAACGTCGCCACTATCGGAATGCCCAGTCGGTGGCAGAGGCGGGGCAGGTTGAAATCGAGGCTGGAAAAGGAGAGGGAGACGTGGACCAGGTCCACCTCGTGCCGGGTGAGCAGCTCGGCCAGTCTTCGCCGCGAGCCAGGCGGAGCGATCACCAGCCGATGGGAAAGCCTGAGCGACTCCAGCGCGATCGAGGCGCCGTCGACCAGCTCCCGCTCGTGGTGAAGGAAGAGAACCTCGACGCCGCTCTGCTCCAGCGCGCTGGTGATCTGCCGCGAGTAGGTGATCAGGCCGTCGGCGCCAGTACTGGAGCGGTGGCCGAGCCAGGCGATTCTCACGCCGCCGTCAGCCCCTGATCGAGCGCCTCAACCCCCCCAACCTTCTGGTGCTCGCTCACTTGTGACAGTATGTGCTGGCGTCGTTCAGCCGGCCGGTGCCGGAACGCCAAGCTCTCGCAGAGAGCGCAGGATGAACTCTCGTTCCCGCAGTCGGGGATGGGGGATCTGCAGGTCAGCCTCGGCGATCTGCTCGCTGCCGAAGAGAAGGATGTCCACGTCGATCTCGCGAGGTCCCCAAGGGTAGGTTCGACTTCGTCCGAGCTGTGCCTCAACTGCCTGGGCCAGAACGAGCAGGCTGCGCGCGTCAGTCCGCCACTCCACCTCCAACACCTGGTTCAAGAAGGTTGGCTGCTCCCGCACACCCCAAGGCTCCGTCTGGATAACGCTGCTGGCCCGCAGGATCAGAGCGCCGCCTTCGCCGAGCAGCCGCCGAGCCTCGGCCAGGTTTTCTGCCCGGTTGCCCAGGTTGGAGCCAAGGCCAAGATAGGCGACAGTCAAGGCTGGCGGAGCGCCTCAGCCACCCGGACGACTGCCACCATCTCCTTCACGTCATGGACGCGGACCATGCCCACGCCGCGCAGCACGCCGGCGGCGACGGTGGCAGCTGTGCCCCACGCTCGCATCGGCAGTGGTTGGCCGAAGACGCGCTCCAAGAAGGACTTGCGGGAGGTGCCGAGCAGGATCGGCTGCCCCAGCTCGTGAAGCTCCGCCAAGCGGCGCAGCACCTCGACGTTGTGAAGAGCCAGCTTGCCGAAGCCGATCCCGGGATCGACCCAGGTGCGCTCGCGCGGCTGGCCCGCCGCCAGCGCCAGAGCAAGTGATTGCCGCAGGCTGCGCTTGATCTCGGCCATCAGGTCTTGCCCGTAGTGCGTCCCCTCCTGGTTGTGCATGACAACAAGTTCGGCACGGTGCTGAGCCGCGAGCGCCGCCAGCTCCGGCGAACGCTGGAGGCCCCAGACGTCGTTGACCATGCGGGCGCCTACCTGCAGCGCCGCCGCGGCGACCGCCCGCTTGGTGGTGTCGATGGAAACCTTGAGGTTGCGGCCGGCAAGAGCCTCGACGACGGGGAGTACGCGCCGCATCTCCTCCTCGTCGGTGACCGGTTGGTGGCCGGGCCGGGTGGATTCACCACCAACGTCGAGGATGTCGGCTCCCTCGCGCGCCAGCGCCAGTCCGCGGGCCACGGCAGCCTCGGCCGCCATGATGCCGTCGCCGCTGAAGGAGTCTGGGGTCACGTTGACGATGCCCATGACCAGCACTCGTTCCGGGCTCATAGCGTTCACTTATAGACCGATGCTGCTCTCCCAACTGGCCGCCGCGGTGCCCGGCGCTCGGGTGCTCAGCGGCGGCGCCACTTTGATCGACGCTGTGATCCAGGACTCGCGCCAGGCGCGGCCGGGGGCGCTTTTCGTAGCGCTGAAAGGCCTGCGGGTGGACGGCCACGACTTCGCGGGGGCGGCGGCCGAGAAGGGTGCAGCGGTGGCCGGAGAGAAGGTGCTGGCCCTGCCCGGGACAGTGCCACAGCTGCTGCTGCCGGAAACCCGCTGGGCGCTGGGCGAGCTGGCCGCGGAGTTGCTCGGCCGGCCGGCGCGCCGGCTGAGGGTGGCAGGTGTCACCGGCACTGACGGCAAGACCACGGTGACCCATCTGACTGCGCACCTGCTCAACGCCTGTGGTCTGGCGGCCGGCTATCTCTCCACTGTCGGGCAGGCGGGGGATGGCGCTGAGTCAGCCAACGCGTCGGGCAAGACGACGCTGGAGGCGCCGCAGGTGCAGGACGCGCTCCAGACGATGCTGGCCGCGGGGAAAGGCGCGGCGGTGCTGGAGGCCAGTTCTCACGCTTTGGTCCAGGGACGGGTCTCCGCCTGCGACTTCGATGCGGTGGCGGTGACGAATGTGGGCCGCGACCATCTCGAGTACCACAGGACATGGGCCGACTACTTGCGGGCGAAGGGTCGGCTGATCGAGCTGTGCGCTTCCGCCTATCGGAAGGGAGTCGCCAAGACGGCAGTGCTCAACCTGGCTGACAGCGACTCGCTGCCATACCTCCGCGGCCTCCCGATTGAGCGGCAGGTGACCTGCGCCATCGATGCCGTCGCCGATGTGAGCGCCCATGATCTCCGAGCGGCGCCGAACGGGACCACCTTCTGGCTCTCAGTCGGTGATCGGCGGGCAGGGGCGCGACTGCCGATGGTGGGGCGGTTCAACGTGGCCAATGCGCTGACGGCGGCTGCGCTCTGCCGGGCGTTGACAGGGGCCGACGCGGAGACGCTGACAGCGGGGCTGGCAAGCTTTCCGGGCGTCCCCGGCAGGCTGGAGCAGGTGAGGTTGGGCCGGCCGTTTGCTGTCTACGTCGACTACGCCCATGCAGCGGGGTCCCTGAGCCAGGTGCTGGCCGAGCTCCGCCAAATCACGCGCGGCCGCATTCTGCTGGTATTCGGCAGCACCGGCCGCTCCGACCACGACCGGCCGGGGATGGGCAGGGCCGCCGCGGAGGGCGCCGACTGGTTCGTGATAACCACTGACGACCCGGTGCAGGAGGATCCTGCCGAGATCGCGCGGCAGGTGGAAAGCGGTGTCAGCGGCCGCCGCCGGGGCAGCGACTACGAAGTCGAGCCCGACCGGGAGGCGGCCATCCGCCGCGCGCTCAGTCTGGCTCGCGCCGGCGACGCTGTGCTGCTGGCCGGCAAGGGACACGAGCAGACGATGATCACGGCTGAGGGAACCCTGCCCTGGAGCGACAGGGCGGCAGCGGAGGCGGCCCTGCGGGAACTCGGCTACTGACGATAGCTATCGGACGGTCGAGGAAGTGGCGACGCATCCGTCACGCAAAGACGCGATTCCAAGTCAGCTTCATCGCCGGCCGCCGCCCACCATGCGCACTATCTCGAGCCGGTCACCCTCGTTGAGCGTGCGCTCGGTGTAGCTCTCGCGGGCGACAATCTCGCCGTTCAGCTCCACCGCCACTGCCAGCGGGTCCACGCCCAAGCGCGCGATGTAATCAAGGAGGGAGATCGGGCCGGGCAGTTCGACGTCCTTCCCGTTGACGCGAAGGTTCATCGCCGTTGAAAGTAGCCGATGGCTGCGAAGCCCTGAGCCCCAGCCACCAGACATTCCTGGCTGCGGTCGTCGTCGACGCCACCGATCGCCAGCACGGGGATGCGCACGCCCAGGCAGACTTCCCGCAGAGCCCCAAGTCCTACGGGCGGTTGACCGGGATGTGAAGCGGTCGGAAACACGGGGCCGAAGAGCACGTAGTCGGCTCCCTCAGCCTCCGCCTGCTTGGCCGCCTCCAGGCTGTGCACTGATCGGCCCAGCAGCCGCTCCGGACCAAGCAGTGCGCGAGCATCGACTGTTGGAATGTCCACCTCGGGCAGGTGCACCCCGGCGGCGCCCACCGCGAGCGCCACATCGCAGCGAGAACGGGCAAGCACGGGCACCGGCGAAGCGTCCACAAGGCGTCTCAGCTCCACTTCCTCCTGCCGCGTGCTGAGCTCAGGCGCCCGCAGGAGGAGCATGGTGGCGCCTCTCCTAACCGCCTGGAGTCCACTCTCCGCATCGCTGACGAGGGCCAGCGCAACAGGGGTTACGAGCGCTCCGATACCCCGCTGATGGGCGAGCTGGCGGCAGCCTCCAAGCGGCGCGGAATCCGCCCCGCAAGGTAGCTCTTGCGGCCCGCCACCACTCCCTGCGCGATTGCTTCCGCCATCAGAACCGGCTTCTCCGCCCTCGCCACCGCCGTGTTGACCAGGACCGCGTCAGCGCCGAGCTCCATCGCGAGCGCGGCATCGCTGGCCGAGCCGATGCCGGCATCGACGACGACCGGGACGCCGGCAGCTTCGATGATCAGCTCGATCTGGCGCTGGCTGACCAATCCCTGGCCAGAGCCGATGGGCGAGCCGAGCGGCATCACGGTCGCGCAGCCAACCGCCTCCAGGCGCCGCGCCAGGATCGGGTCGGCGTTGATGTAGGGCAGAACCGTGAACCCCTCTTTGACCAGCGCCTCAGCCGCCAGCAGCGTCTCGATGGGATCGGGCAGCAGGTAGCGTGGATCTGGGATGACCTCCAGCTTGACCCAGTCCGAGAGACCCATCGAACGCGCCAGACGAGCAATCCGGATCGCCTCTTCGGCGGTCTGGCAGCCTGCGGTGTTGGGAAGGATCCGGTAACGCTGCCAGTCGATCGCGTCGAGGATCGTCTTCCGGTTGGGGTCATCAACGTCGAGGCGGCGGAGTGCCACGGTGATCAGCTCAGCCCCCGACGCCTCCAGGGCGGCGACCATTTCCCGGTCGGAGCTGTATTTGCCGGTGCCCAAGAACAGCCGCGAGCGGAGCTCGACTCCGGCGATGACTAGCGAATCCGTTTCAACCGCGATGGCCACGCTTTCAACTCTACGCGCCGTCCTCACCGCCTCCTCGGGCGTGCAGTGGGCGCCGATTCGGCAGGCCCGGCCGGCGTGGAAAGCTGTCAGGTGTCGGCCTCACCTTGCTCGCCGCCAGGATGACTCCGCCGGTCCTGGCGGCGCTCGCCGCCGGCAGCACTGTCACCGGGCCTCCGCCCAGCAGGCCGACCGCCCCGCCGTCCGGCTCGGGCCCCGACTTCAGGGCCAGCAGCCGGCCTCCCACGCTGACGAAGGGCAAACACAGCTCGGCCAGCACCGGCAGCGCGGCGAGCGCCCGACAGGTGGCCACGTCAAAGCTCTCGCGCAAGCTCGTGTGGGCGGCCGTCTCCGCCCGTTGGGAGACCACCCGCACGTTGACCACCTCCAGCGTGGCGACGCAGTGGATCAGGAAAGCTGTCTTGTTGTGCTCGGCTTCCAATAGCGTCACAGCCAGATCCGGCCGGGCCAGAGCGAGCGGCAGGCCAGGCATGCCACCGCCCGAGCCGACGTCGATCAGGCTGCCCACGCCGTCCAGGTGCGGCAGCAGCACGAGGCTGTCTTCAACCAGCGCCCGATCCGGCCTGCTGGCCAGGCCCGGCCAGGCAGCGAGCAGGCGGAGGTACGCGGTGAGCTTAGAATCCAAGGCGTGCCGATCTACGAGTATCGCTGTCAGGATTGCCAGGGCAGTTTCGAGCGTCTGATCTCCTTCTCTGAGCGCGGCCGCTCTCAGGTCTGTCCGAGCTGCGAGTCGCTGCGCACCTCAGTCCAGGTCTCGAGCTTTGCAGCGGTCGGCGGCGCCAGCGAATCACGCAGCCTGCCGATGGCTCCGCAGGCCGGCGGTGGCTGCTGCGGTGGCGCCTGCGGCTGCGGTCACTGACGCCGACTTAGCCCCAGAGGTGCGGCCGCAATGCCCGACCGGATCTTGGGCGCCCATGCGGGCCATCTCCGGCGTCGCCTCGCGCGCTCCTCGCTGCGCGTATTCGGAATACGCTCACTGCGGTGCTCGTCGGCTCCTTGGATCTCACCCACCTGGCCATCCAATCTCTCGGCCGGGCTCGCGGCCGCACCTCTAGCCCGCTGATGCTGCTCCCGGTGAGCCACCGGGTGAACGAACGTGGCCATCTGGAGATCGGCGGCTGTGATTTGATCGAGCTGGCCCAGCGTCACGGCACGCCGCTCTACGTCTACGACGAAGCCACCGTGCGCTCCCGTTGTCAGGAATTCATGGCCGCGATGGGCGACAGGGGCGAGGTGCTCTACTCGGCGAAGGCGTTTGCCTCCCCAGGCTTTCTACGCATCGTCGCCAGCGAGGGTCTGGGACTCGACGTCGTCTCCGCCGGCGAGCTGCACATAGCGCTGCGGGCTGGTTACCCGACCGATCGGATCTACTTTCTGGGCAACAACAAGAGCGAGGAAGACGTAGCCGCGGCTATTGCTGCGGGCGCCACACTCGTCCTTGACGGCTTCCATGACATCGAGCTGCTGCGTCGGGTGGTTCCGGCTGGACACCGCCAGCGGTGTCTGGTGCGCGTATCGCCGGGTGTCGACGCCCAGACCCACACCTTCATCGCCACCGGCCAGCTGGACTCAAAGTTCGGTTTCTCGATCGAGTCAGGTGCCGCCCGGGCAGCGGTGGAGCAGGCGCTGGCGCTGGACTCGATCCAGCTCGAGGGGCTCCACTCCCACATCGGCTCCCAGATCTACGACCTTGGTGGCCACCTACAGGCGCTGGAGATCATGCTCGACCTGCTCGCCCAACTGAAGGGCGAGCTCGGCTACGAACCCCGCAAGCTCGGCGCCGGGGGCGGTCTAGGCATCGCCTACACGGAGCAGGATGATCCCCCGACGCCAGCCGAGTTTGTCGGGACGCTGCTCGCGGCGCTAGCCGGCGGCGCCTCCGCTCGCTCGCTGCCGCAGCCGGCGCTGGTTGTGGAGCCGGGCCGCGCGATTGCGGGCCCGGCTGGGGTTGCGCTGTACACGGTCGGCTCGATCAAGGACATCCCCGGCGTCAGGCGCTACGTGGCGGTCGACGGCGGGATGGGCGACAACATCCGGCCCAAGCTCTACGACGCGCTCTACCAGCCGCTGCTGGCGCACGATCCTGAGGGAGCCGCCACCGAGACCGTCAGCATCGCCGGCAAGTACTGCGAGTCGACCGACATCCTGGTCAGCGACGCCCGCCTGCCATCTGTTCGCACCGGCGACATCCTGGTCATTCCGGCCGCCGGTGCCTACTGCCTCGCCATGGCGAGCCAGTACAACGGCCTGCCCCGCCCCGCGGTGGTCATCGTCTCCGGCGGCCGGGATCGCCTCATCCGCCGTCGCGAGACCTACGACGATCTGCTGGCGGCCGAGATTCTCTAGAGGTGCGGCCGAAAAGCCCGTCCGGATCTTGGGCGCCCATGCGGGCCATCTCCGGCGTCGCCTCATGCGCTCCTCGCTGCGCGTATTCGGAATACGCTCACTGCGGTGCTCGTCGGCTCCTTGGATCTGACCCACCTGACCAACCAATCTCTCGGCCGGGTTCCCGGCCGCACCTCTAGAGGGACCGAGCCAGCGGCCAGGCCGACGCTGATCCTCTGTCACAGCCCGCTCGTGGGCCCAGCGACCTGGAGCGAGGTGGGGAGCGTTCTGCGGGAGCGAGGCTGGCCGGTGGTCATCCCGTCGCTGCTGGCAGCCAGGGACGGGCCACCTCCCCTCTGGCGACACTTTGTCCAAAGCGCGGCGGCGGCCGCGACCGGACCGCCCGCCGAGGTGGTGCTGGTCGGTCACAGCGGAGCCGGGCCGTTGCTGCCACAGATAGGGGCTTTGCTGCGACCCAGGAATCGCGGCTATGTCTTCGTCGACGCCGGCCTGCCGCATCCGACCGAGCCGACGCCCATCGCGCCACCGGAGTTCCTGGCCCAGCTGCGGGCACTGGCGACCGGCGACCGGCTGCCGCCCTGGTCTCAGTGGTGGGGCGAAGACGCCATGCGTTCACTGCTCCCTGACGACGCCCTGCGCGCTCGGGTCACGGCTGAGCTGCCGTCTCTGCCGCTGGCCTACTTCGAGGAGGCGGTGCCCGCGGCAACCTGGTGGCCGGACGCGCCTTGCGGCTACCTGTGGTTCAGCGAACCGTACGCCTCAGCGGCTTCCGAAGCGCAAGCCCGTGGCTGGCCGGTGGCACACCTGCCCGGTCACCACCTGCACCTTCTGACCAATCCGGGCGCCGTGGCCGACGCGCTCGTTCAATTGCTCGAGCGGGGCTGACTCAGTACTGTCTGGGCCAACGGCCGAATCGACTGGCGGCGGAGGACTCGGCGAAGCGTCTCCACCGCGCACTCCACCTCCGCCGCAGTTGTGTCGTAGCCGGCGGTGAGGCGCAGGCTGCCGAGGGCCGCTTCCAGCGTGTAGCCCGCCGCCAGCAGCACGTGCGAAGGATCGAGCGAACCGGAGGCGCAGGCCGAGCCGCTGGAAGCCGCTATCCCTGCCGCGTCGAGCGCGAGCAGGAGATCCTCGCCCCGGCGCTGGCTGAAGACAGCCGTGGCATAGTTCGGAAGCCGCGGCTCACCGCCAGTCAGCTCGCCGCCTGCGTCGTTTAGGGCAACCAGCAGCCGGTCGGAGAGAAGCGCGACGCGCTCCGCCTCCTCTTCCCGGTGCGCCGCGCAGACGCCGAGCGCCGCAGCCATCGCCAGCGCGGAGCCCACGTCCTCCCGGCCGGCCCGGCGGCCCCACTCCTGCGGACCGCCGTAGACCAGCGGCTGGAGCCGCACCTCCTGCCGGCCGTAGAGAAGACCGCCGGGGCCGGCCCCGAGCTTGGCCCCCGAGAAGGAGGCCAGGTCGACGAGCTCCAGCGGCGGTCGCAGCCAGCGGGGCCCCTGGCAGCAGTCCAGGTGAAGAAGCGCTCCCCGCTCCTGCGCCAGCGCCGCGACCTCGGCCACCGGCTGCACAGTGCCCAGCTCGTTGTTGGCCAGGCCGAGGGAGATCAGTCCAGCCTCAGCCGGCACCAGCGAAAGGTCGGCCAACCCAAAGCGGTCGGTGGGCAGGATCACCACCGGCACGCCCTCGAGCTGCAGTTCCCGCGCCGCGCCCAGCACCGCCTGGTGCTCGCCCGCCCAGGTGACCAGCGCTCGGCCCTCGGGCAACCGGCGGCCGGCGCCCAGCAACGCCAGGTTGACAGCTTCAGTGCCGGAGGCGCAGAAGGCCAGCTCTGCCGAACCGACTCCCAGCGCGACGGCGACGCGATCGCGCGCCGAATCGAGAGCAGTGCGGGCTGCCTGGCCGAACTGGTGGGGGCTGGACGGGTTCGCCCAAGGGGAGCCCTTCCGCGCGGCAGCTGCTTCGGGCAAGACCGGCGCTGCGCCGGCGTCGTCGAGGTAGATCCGGTTCAGGACTTCTCGGAAGGCGCCCGGGCCAGCTCGGTCAGACTGCCGTTCCAGTCCTTCAGCCAGAGATGAAGGTCCAGCACCTCGTCGGCCTGGATCGGGTCGCGGGCGGGAGGCCCTTCGGTGGCCTCCTCTTGCAGGGGCACGAGGCCGGCATACTCCTCTTCGCTGCCGGCGGCGGTCTCCCCCTGGATCACAAGCAGCACCACAAACTCCGCCTTGCAAGCTGCGCAGCCCACCTGGATGGTGTAGCGGTTCTCCACGTGGCGCAGCAGGCGCAGGTCGCAGTCGGTCAGGTTCTGACCGCAGACCGGACAGTTGTAGTAGCGGGCCCGATCCCGGATGAAGTCCAGGAACATCACTCAGGATCCATCGTACGGCGCCGACCCTCCACGCAAACGCAGCCATCTCGGCCGACCCGGGCGGAGTGGGAAGTACCCGCCGGCAGCTCCATCCGATCTCCCGCCGCGAGGTGCAGCACCCGCTCGGGCAGGACGAAATCAATGGCGCCTTCAACGCAGTAGAGGATCTTGGTGTAGGGATGCTTGTGCTCGGCGTAAACGTTGTCGGGGCCGTTGGACCAGCTGTAGCAGCCCTCCGCCTCCCTTTCCAGCTTCGCTCTGAGCTCACTCAGCGAGCCCATCAGTGCCGGATCTCCAAGGTCACGGGGCGATCCTACAATCGGCGCGGTGACCAGGATCCAAGTTCACAGCGACCGTCGAGAGCAGATGCTTGACGTGACCGACCAGGTCAGCGCTGCGGTCCGCCAGGCCGCCGTGGACGAGGGCATCTGCCTGGTGGCCACGCCGCACACAACCTGCGCGGTGACTGTCAACGAGGGCTGGGACCCGCACGTCCAGGCTGACGCTCTCCAGCATCTGCGCCAGCTCATCCCGCAGCACGCCGGATTCAGTCACCAGGAGGGCAACTCGGACTCACACCTGAAGGCGATGGCGCTGGGCAACAGCGCCAGCCTGCCGGTCAGCGGTGGCGAGCTTCAGCTGGGCTGCTGGCAGGCGGTCTTTCTCTGCGAATTCGATGGCCCGCGGCCGCGAGAGGTCTGGGTGGTAGTCAGCTGATGCTTTCGATTCTGCGCCGCTACCGAGCTGGAGAGCTGAGCGAAACCCAGGCCGAGCAGCTGCTGCGCCGCACCCAACTGGAGGAACTGGCGGGACAGGCCCAGTTGGACTTGGGGCGCCAGGCCCGGCGGGGGCTGCCTGAGGTGGTGCTCGCGGCCGGCAAGACGCCCGGCGACGCAGCCCGGCTGACGGTCACGCTGGCCCAGGAACAGGGGCAGGGTCTCGTCAGCCGGCTGTCCGCCGAGCACTGGTCGGAGCTGGAGGCGGAGGTCGGCACCGCGGGTCTGGAAATGCACCGCCATGTCAACGCAGCGCGCGTTGTGCGGCCCGGCTTTTCGCCAGCCACATTGGACGCCCGCATAGCGGTGATCACGGCGGGCACTTCGGACCTGGCGGTCGCGGAGGAGGTCCGCATGCTGGCTTTGGCCGGGGGAATCGAGTGCCGCCTGGTGGCGGATGTGGGCGTGGCGGGTCTCCATCGCCTGGTGGCGCCGCTTTCGCGGCTTCTCGAATGGGACCCTGATGTGTTGGTAGTGGCCGCCGGGATGGACGGTGTCCTGCCGGGCGTGGTGGGCGGTCTGACCGACAGGCCGGTGATCGGCGTGCCTGTCTCGACAGGCTACGGGCTGGGCGGTGGCGGCGAAGCAGCTCTGCTCACGATGCTCCAGTCCTGCAGCACGGGTCTCGTGACCGTCAACCTTGACAACGGCGTGGGCGCGGGCGCTGCTGCTGTCCTCATCGCCGCCCGCGCGGCCCGCCGCGGCGCCGAGGCGGTCGAAAGGCGGCAATCACCACCACCACCAGCGCCGCGATCACCAGAAAGAGCAGTGCCGCAACCGTGATCACTATCCAGTAGCGGCTCAGATCCGCCCCGCCGGGCAGCGAGTAGAGCAGCGCGAGCAGGAAGACCAGCCCCAGCAGACCGACCAGTAGCCCGGGAAAGCCGCTCCGCTTTCGGCCGTAGAAGAACAGCCAGAGTCGGCCCGGCTTGCGTCGAGAGGGGCGTTCCGGCCGGCTCAGGGCAGACGCTCCAAGAGCTCGCTCAGCTTGCGGATGAACGGGATCGGGGGCGGCGGTTCGGCGTCAGTCAGCTCAGTGCAGATGAGCGCATCGAGTCCTGCCCGACAGGGGCCGTGGTAGTCCTCGCGCGGCTTGTCGCCGATGTAGAGCGCGCGCCCTGGCTCGACCTCGAGCTTCGCCAGAGCCGCCAGATACAACTCTTTGGCCGGCTTGCGCTTGCCGATCTCAGAGGAGAAGACGGCTGCGTCGACCACGTCACTGAATCCGTTCAGCGCCAGCTGACGGTGCAGGAGCTCGGGCGGAAAGGGAGCGTTGGAGGCGATGCCCAGCCGGTAGCCGCGCTGCCGCAGCGTGCGCAGGGTCGCGAAGGCTGTGGGCGCCGGGCGCACAGCTCTGGCCCAGCACGCCTGCTCCCGCTCCATGATCCGCCACAGAATCTCGGTGGGCACTTCCAGACCGGCGCGACGCCAGCCGGCCAGGTAATAGCTGAAGTAATCGACCTCGCTCTCATCGACATCAGCCAGACCCACCTCCAGCGGCTCCAGGACATTGTTCAGCAGCCACTCCGGTGGCGGGGCGTCCGGCCCCAGCCATTGCGCAACCTCCTTCAGCACCTGGAGCAGGCGCGCACGGGGATAGTCGAAGGACACCAACGTCTGCCCGTAGTCAAAGAGGACGGCCGCGACGGGGCCCATCCGATCGCCCAGGCTCATGTCGACGAGGCGTGGCGTGGGCTATACATCGGGGCTCTGAAGGTCAGGGTCGCAGCGAATAAGACCGCATCCTAGTGATAGGGCAGGCTTTTGGCGGGATCTCAGCTCTTGGCTGACAGGCAGGTGCGGCCGCTCGGACTCTAGATTGGGGGAGGTGGAAGCAGGGATGCAGCAGTCTCGGATCTCCCAGCGGAGCGCCGTACGCATAGTTCCGTGGGGCTAGGATGACCTGGGCCTTCTCCAGAAGTTGATGGGCGACCCGGCAATGACCCACCACCTCGGGGGTCCCGAGAGCGACGCTAAGATCGCCGATCGCCAGTCACGCTATGAGCGGCTAGCAGACTCCGGCCAGGGCAGGATGTTCAAGATCGAGGACACTGTGTCCGGTCAGGCAGTCGGATCTGTCGGCTACTGGGAGCGGACGTGGCGCGACCAGCAGGTCTACGAGACCGGCTGGTCGGTGTTTCCGGCGTTCCAGGGCCGAGGTATCGCCAGCACAGCCACCGCGGAGGCCGTCGCCAGCGCCACCTCAGAGCGGAAGCTTCGCTGCCTCCACGCGTTCCCGTCCGTCGACAACCCACCCTCCAACGCGGTCTGTCGGAAGCTCGGCTTCACCCTCTTGGAGGAGTGTGTCGTCGAGTACCCGCCGGGCAGCTTCATGCGCTGCAACGAGTGGCGACTCGATCTCTTCGGCGAAAAGCTAGGCTGACCAGGTGGACGCGGGCACACGTTTCACTCACCTTGATGAGCGCGGCGCCGCTCGGATGGTGGACGTCGGCGCCAAGCCCGCCACCCAGCGGGAGGCCGTGGCGGAGTGCCGGGTTCGGCTGTCGCCCGGCACCGTCGTGGCCATCGCGAACTCCGAGCTGAGCAAGGGCGACGCGCTGGCGGTGGCCCGTCTGGCGGGCATCATGGGGGCAAAGCGGACCAGCGAGCTGATTCCACTCTGCCACCCCCTGCCACTCTCCAGCGTCGAGGTGAGGCTCGAGTTGGAGGAGGCGGCGGTCCGGATCGAGGCGACCGCCCGGGTGACCGGCCAGACAGGGGTCGAGATGGAGGCTCTGACGGCCGCCGCGGTGGCTGGCCTGGCCCTCATCGACATGGTGAAGTCGCTGGAGAAAGGAGTTGAGCTGCAGTCGGTGCGGCTGCTGAAGAAGACGGGCGGTCGCTCCGGCGAGTGGACCCGCCCAGCCGGATGAGAGCTGCCGTGCTGACAGTCTCGGATCGCGTAAGCGCCGGTCAGATGCGGGACTCGAGCGGTCCGGCGCTGCGGGAGCTGCTGCTGCGCCAGGGCTACGAAGTGGGCGAGGTGGAGACGGTGCCTGACGAGCGGGATCAGATCGCCGGCTGGCTGCGCCGGACCGCCGGAAACCGTGACCTCCTGGTCACCACCGGTGGCACCGGGCTGGCGCCGCGGGATGTGACGCCGCAGGCGCTTCAAGAGGTACTTGACTACGACATCCCGGGACTGGGCGAGGTGATGCGGCAGCGCGGGTTGGCCCAGACTCCCATGTCTTCGCTCTCGCGCTCGCTGGCGGGCGTGCTGGGCTCCACGCTGGTGCTGGCGCTGCCGGGGAGCGAAGCTGGAGCTCGGGAGTCGCTCGAAGCCGTGCTGCCAGTGCTCGACCACGCCCTGGGCGTCCTGAAGGGAGAGAATCGGCACTCATGAACATCAACTCCGATCTGGGTGAGGCGGTGGGCCAGGACGAGGAGATCCTGCCCAACATCGACAGCGCCAACGTTTGCTGCGCGGCTCACGCCGGTTCCATCAACGAATCTGTTGCGACAGCGCGCCGCTGCCACGAGCTCGGCGTGGAGGTGGCCGCCCACCCCGGTTTTGAGGATCGTGAGAACTTCGGCCGGGTCGAGTACCGCCTGCCCCTGCCGGAGCTGAAGGGTTTGCTCCGCTTCCAGATCGGCGCCCTCGCCGCTCTTAGCAAGCTGGGCTACGTGAAGGCGCACGGCGCTCTCTATCACGTCTGCCAGGCCGACGCTGAGAGCGCTGAGGTGCTGGTGCGCGTCTCGGCTGAGTTTGGGCTGGGCGTCATGGGCCAGCCTGGTTACGGCATCCTGGCCGCCTGCGAAAAGTTGGGCGTCAAGGGCTATCGCGAGGGCTTCGCGGATCGCGCCTACCTGCCCAACGGGCTGCTCGCGCCGCGCTCCCAGCCGGGCTCGGTGCTGGAGCCGGACGCGGCCGCCGAGCAGGCGTTGCGCGAGATCCGCTCCGGCAAGTACGACAGCATCTGCCTGCACGGCGATTCGCCGGGCGCTGCAGCCACCGCCAAACGCATCCGGGAAGCAATCACGGAGGCGGGTGTCGAAACCGGCCCGCTCAGCGCTTGACGCCGGGCATGCTGCAGGCCGGCCGGCCCGCACCGGACTTCACGCTGCCTGGAACCGCCGACGGACCCGTGACCTTGAGCGAGGCCTTCCGCGCCAACCGAGCGACCATCCTGGCGTTCTACGTTCTCGATTTCACGCCTGGTTGAAAGACCGAGCTGACCGAGTTCCGGTCACGGCAGGCGGAGCTGGCTGACGCCGGCATCGCCATCTTCGGCATCAGCGTGGACAGCGTCTTCTGCCATCAGGCTTTCGACCGAGAGCTGGGCGGCCTGCCCTTTCCACTGCTGGCTGACTTCGAGCGGACGATGGTCGAGGCCTATGGAGTGCGCCGCGACGACGTCGAGGGTTTCAAGGGCATGCCCAACCGCTCGATCTTCATAGTCGACAGTGAGGGCGTGATCGGCTGGACGTGGCTACGCAGCCAGGAGCAATCCCTACCCGACTACGACGCAGTCATCGCCGCCGCCAAAGAGGTGGCCGGGCAGGCATAGGATTCGCCCCGGCGAGAGCGCGTCCTGAGACTTTAGCCTGGGCGCGATGGTCAGCCTGAGCGGGCAGCAGGTGCTTCGCATGCGGATGGCGGCCCAGGGTTTGGGCGCTCGCGGAGCTGGGGATGTGGCGGCCGCAGTGACGGGCTGCGCCGGCATTCAGGCGCAGGATCTGCTCTCGTCGCGGTTGGCGGTGCGAGCGCGCATGCGGCACATGACAGAGGCTCAAGTCGCAAGGGCTTGCGACCAGGAACGGAGCGTGGTCAGGACCTGGCTCATGCGGGGCACTCTGCACATGGTCGCGGCCGCCGACGTGCGCTGGCTGGTGCGGCTGCTCGGGCCCACCATTGCCGCCCGCTTCCAGCGCCGCCGGGCGCAGCTGGGCTTGGACCCCGCGCTCTGCGAGCGTCTCCTCCAGAAGCTGCCCGGAGTGCTGGCGGGACGGTCGCTGAGCCGGCGAGAGGTGGTGGCGGATCTCGCCCAGGCGGGTGTCCGCTTCGACCCCGCCGGCCAGGCGGCAGCTCACGCGATGGTCTTTGCCGCCGCCGCAGGGGTGATCTGCCGAGGCCCTGACCGAGAGGTTGAGGGAGAGCCGACGTATGTCCTGCTGAAGGAGTGGCTGGCCCGCGTAAAAGAGCGGAGACCGCTGGAGCCAGAGGTTGAGCTGGCGCGTCGCTACTTCGCCGGCTTCGGCCCCGCCGCCGTCGAGGACTTTGCCGCCTGGTCGGGCTTTGGGCTACCCGCCGCCCGGGCCGCATGCTCGCCGCTCGGCTTGGTCACTGTGGATTGTGACGGCCGCCGGCTTCTCCTGGCGGGAGTGGGTGAGGAGGGTGCTGGCTGGCGGCTTCTGCCTAAGTTCGACACTTACCTGGTCGGCTACCGGGATCGCACTCTGCTGCGCGATGCAGCCACCTCGCAAGCGGTCTACGCCGGTGGCTGGATCCATCCCGCCGTCGTCCATGACGGGCGCCTGGTCGGCAGCTGGCGGCTGCGCCGCCAGTACGGGGCGAGCGCCGTCACCATCCGGGTGCAGCTCTCCTTTGGGGTGCCGGGCGATGAGGAGGCTCTGGAAGCAGAGGCTAGTGACGTCGGCCGGTTTCTAGGCATCGAGACTCGACTGGAGCTGCGGCGAGGCTAGGCACTGACCGGTTGGGTCACTGCCGACGAGGTCGCGCACCCCTTCGACCTGGCGATCACCTGCAAGATCGTGGAACCGGACGGCAGCGAGCGGGTGGTCCAGCGCTCGAACACATCGCTGATGGTCCACCGGCTGCCCGAGATCATCGCGTTCCTGAGCCTCTTCACCACGCTCGAAGCCGGCGATGTGATAGCGACGGGAACGCCTGGTGGGGTGGGCCTGGGTCGCAAGCCGCCGGAGTTTCTGCGCCCCGGCCAGCTGCTGGTCAGCGCCATCGAGGGCCTGGGCGAGCTGCGCAACCCGATAGCGGCCGAAGCCGACTGACTGGGGCTCCGCCACCGCTGAGCGGACCTGCTCGGGACGAAGTCAAGAACCACTGGCGTTGAAGCCTTACGGGGACTAGAATTACCCGCCATGGCCGCCCCGGCGCTCGACTACAGCGCGCCCTTCCAGCATGCTATCGAGCTGATCGGGAAGCGCTGGTCGGGAGCCGTGATCCGAGCCCTGATGGCCGGCACCTGTCGCTTCAACCATCTTCTGGCCGGCATCCCTGGTATCAGCGACCGGGTGCTGACCGAGCGCCTGCGCGAGCTGGAGAGCGAGGGACTGGTGGAGAGGCTGGTCGACCCGGGGCCGCCGGTGAGGGTCAGCTACCGGCTGACCGACTTGGGCCAGAGCCTGCGCCCTGTGCTCCGGACTGTCGACAGCTGGGCCAAGAAGGAACTGAACGGCGCCAAGCCCGGAGACGAGGCAGCGGGCTAGGACGCGCCTCCTTTTCGCTGGGCCACGTATGGGTGCGATAAGCCGGACGGCTCAGCGCAGCTCCTGGATTCGGAGGAGGTTGCCCGCGGGATCGCGGAAGGCGCAGTCGCGAACCCCGTACGGCTGCTCGGCCGGCTCCTGGACGACGTCCGCGCCGCTGGCCTGCAGTCGCCCGAAGGTGCCGTCGAGGTCGGCGGTGGCAAAGATTATGTGGGCGTAGGTGCCCTTGGCCATCATCTCGACGATGGTGCGCCGCTCGTCGTCGGTGAGGCCGTGCCCACCGCCCGGCGGCTCCAGGACGATGGACGTGCCGGGCTGGCCGGCGGGGCCGACACTGATCCAGCGCATCCCGCCGTATTTGACGTCGTTGCGGACCTCGAAGCCGAGGGTGTCGCGATAGAAGGCCAGGGATGCGTCCGGCTCGTCGTGGGGGAGGAAGCTCGCGTGAATGGTGATGTCCATGGCGGTCACGCTAGCTGCGGCTCGGGGGTCCGCGCTTCTCGGTTCCTGATCGGTCTGGTCACCTGTTTCGCGACGCACGACGGCATCCCCGCCGTCGCACGCGCCGCGTGGCGCCGATAGACGCTGGGCGGCACGCCGACCAGCTCGGTGAAGCGAGTGCTCAAGGTGCCCAGCGACGAGCAGCCGACCGCGAAGCAGACCTCGGTGACGCTGAGGTCGCCACGACGCAGCAGCGCTATCGCACGCTCGATGCGCCGCGTCATCAGGTAGCCGTACGGCGACTCGCCGTAGGCGCGCCGGAACTGGCGGCTGAAGTGGCCGGCCGACATGTGCGCGCCGCGGGCGAGCGCCTCGACGTCCAGCGGCTGCGCGTACTCCCGGTCGATCCGGTCGCGGAC